>CAISPN010000099.1 GCA_903887375.1 uncultured cyanobacterium | reverse complement strand
GTCATCATCGTAATTTTTAAAATCTGCGCCACTGGCAGAATTTTTGTATTCTGTTCCTTTTACCATGGAATCAGCAAGTACAGAGTTGGTTTGGCTAAACATTCCCATAGTGGTAGCCAAAAGACAAAGAGCGCCTGCGCTCAGATATTTACTTGTTTTCAACATAATTGCTATTTACGCTCCTCACTGTTAGTAAAAATATACTATCAAAAAAAACACCTATCATGCATAACAGGATATCTTGTTTATTCTGAAATGTCAAGTAATATGTCAATTTGTTATGTAAAATAATTTAATTTTACATAATTTATACATTAATAAGAAATAAGATAGATAAAAAAGATGCGATATTTAAGCTACAATCGTAAGCCTGACTAGATCGCTCATCATAGGAGAGAGCTTGTGATCTGGACATTGGAGGTTTTTCTGAGATTTTTAAATTTGTGTAAAAAAATATACAGGGATAATTTAACTCACTGTATATAGCAAATTGAAAAAAACTATCTGATTTTTGAATTTGTTTTCTTCTTTACAAAAGCACCAAGACCCAAAGCTAAAAATGCACCAACGCAGTTAATTGGTTCAGGAGTCACTACATAAGAAAACTCTATACCCGCTTGAACTGGATAACGATCAGCAAAGAAAATATCTAGGGTATGTTCGCCAACACTAAGGTCTTTTTGTCCTATAGCTGCAGGAACTGACATAGCATGAGTACCACCATCATCAATAAAAAGTTCACCATCAACATATGCCAAGGCATCATCATCTGCGTGCATAGCAAAGATCAAATGGTTTTTATTGAGATTATGAATATCTAGATCTATCTGCCAGTGAGCTGCCGCCATTTCAGTACTATCATTGTTGCTGCCAGTTGGATAAAAATTTTTAGGAAAAGAAATCCCTAATCCTTCAATGCCAGCTACAGTAACCTTTGTTAAAGGAGTATTGAGAGGACCTACTTCATTTTCCCACCAATAAGCTTCTTGAGTAACTTGATCGTACTGAGTTATAGGACCAGAAGGACCACCGTAGGTTTTGCCCAAATCAGAAACCATGGGAAGACCATTGGAACTCAACCAATTTTGGAATAATCCGGACACTACTTGGTCATCATCGTAATTTTTAAAATCTGCGCCGCTGGCAGAATTTTTGTATTCTGTTGCTACTTTTAATAAGGAATGAGCTAGTACGGAACTAGTTTGGCTCAATATTCCCATGCTGCTAGCTAAAAGACTAAGAGCCCCTATCTTTAGATATTTATTTGTTCTCAACATAATTGCTATTCACGCCTCCTTATTATTGGTAGAAATGTACCAATAATTTTTGTTTAATACTAAGAAATAATATATATTTCTTTAATTATATCAAGTAATATTTCGATTCGTTGTGTAAAGTAAACTAGATTTAAACAATTTATTCATTGATGGGATCGATGGAAAAGATGCGATATTTAAGCTACAATCGTAAGCCTGACTAGATCGCTCATCATAGGAGAGAGCTTGTGATCCGAACCCTCAAACTGTCACAATTGTCCGCCGCAGAACTGTCCACCCTGAAAAAAAGGGCAGAGCTAGATATTGAGAATGCTCTTACCGTTGCCCAAGAAGTAATTACTCAAATTAAATCTAGAGGTGATGATGGTGTAGTTGAGTATGTGAGAAAGTTTGACTATCCTGAAGCTTCAAGAGAAAACTTAAAAGTCACTACCAAAGAATTTGAACAAGCCGAACAAGAGATAGATCCCGAGCTCAAAAAAGCTATTGAGCTTGCCTATAACAACATATTGGAAGTCCATCAAAGACAGATGCCGGAGGAGATGCATTTTGCTGAAATCTCTCCTGGGGTATTTGCCGGTGAAAAAGTTACCCCAATTGCCAGTGCTGGGCTTTATGTCCCCAGAGGAAAAGGAGCATTTCCCTCAGTAATGCTCATGCTCGCTGTACCGACTCAGGTTACCAAAGTGCCACATGTGATAGTATGCACCCCCCCAGATAAACAGGGTAAAGTTGAGCCTGCTTCTTTAGTTGCAGCTAGAATGGCTGGAGTAGAGAATGTATATAAATTAGGGGGAATACAGGCTATAGCATCTATGGCCATAGGGACCAAAACTATTCCCAAGGTTGATAAAATCACTGGACCTTGTAATGTTTATGGTTCAGCAGCCAAAAGATTACTCTATGGCTTAGTGGATGTTGGATTGCCAGCTGGACCTAGTGAATCAATTATTCTTGCTGATGAAACAACAGATCCTCGTATAGCAGCCCTCGATCTTTTAGTAGAGGCTGAACATGGACCAGAATCAGCAGCTCTTTTAGTAACCCATAGCGAATCTTTAGCTAAAGCAGCCTCTCAACATGTCATGGAATATCTAGAGACTTTACCTGCTTGGCGCAAGGAGTTTTGCCTCAAGGGATTATCTAGCTATGGGGGTATTATTTTGACCAACAGCTTGGAAGAATCACTTGATTTTATTAACCAATATGCCCCTGAGCATCTAGAGGTGTTAGTAAATGACCCAATCAGTGTTTTGGGAAAAATTAAAAACGCTGGTGAGATTCTCCTAGGCCCTTATACCCCAATTCCAACTGCCAATTACTGCATTGGCGTTAATGCAATTTTGCCAACTGGTGGGTTTGCCCGCTCCTATTCAGCAGTTTCTGTCTTTGATTTTCTCAAGCGGACCGGCATTGGTTATCTGACCAAAGAAGGTTTTGATAGTCTCAAAGGTGCAACTCAACTACTGGCTGAGTATGAGGGCTTTCCTGCTCATGCCATGTCCATCAGAGAACGCAATAACCTGTTAAAGTGAGGCCATTTTGTCAGACCAGATCCTACAAGAGATCCAGTCACTCCAGTTCCACAATATCCAACAGGCCAACCAAAAGCTAAAGGACTTTTTTAGCTCTTTTGTTCCTTTTGATATAGCTACAGTTCAGGTGAGACCTCTGGCAGTCTCTTTAAACTCTATTAATGGTTTTTTAACTACTCAAGATGGTCGTAAACTCTTTTTCAAAACCCATATAGAGCCGGAGAGTATCATCAATGAGTACTATAATTCCGGTATACTAGCTGAAGCAGGTTATCCAGTAATTCAGCCAATTTATCGCTCTAGTCAATGGGGAAAACAGCTTTTAATCTATGATTATTTTGAATCTCCCTCGCTTTTTAACATCGTTTGGGAGCTAGAAAACCAGCCAAATCAAAAAAACCAACAAGATAAGATAGCTAAGGTTCAAAACAAGGCAGACCAGCAGCTTTGGCAACTTTACCAAAAAAGCTTACAAGTTATCTCAGCCCAAGAGCATAGCAAAGCGCCAATTCATCAATTGTTTTATCATCGTCTAACTGGTGGAAGGTTCCAGCAATTTTATCAAAATATTGATATTAAACTACCTGGAGTGATCATGAACTATGATGATTTATGTCAATTTAAATGGACAATCAATGGTCGAAAATACATTGATACTTTAGAAGATTTAGTCAATAGAGCAACAGAAATTTTAAATCCAGCAAACAATTCTACAGCATCGATCATCGGTCATGGAGATGCTCACAATGGCAATGTATTTTATGAGCAAAAAGAAAATCAATTAATCTATTTTGATCCCGCCTTTGCTGGAAGACATTCTCCCTTTTTGGATCTGACTAAACCCCTATTTCACAATATTTTTGCTATCTGGATGTATTATCCTAATGAGATTGCTAAAAATCTCACTATAAATTGGCAAATTCAAGGAGATACTATTGAGGTTGAACATAATTTTATACCATCTCCCATAAGATTAGATTTTTTAAAATCTAAAGTTAACAACGTTCTCAAACCGTTAGTTGAGCAATTGCAACAACACCAACAACTAGAGCCTAACTGGCAAGAATATTTAAAATTGGCTCTATTTTGTTGTCCTTTTTTGACGATGAATTTAGGCGATAGTAAGAGATTTACACCAGAAATTTCTTTATTAGGACTATCTATGGCTATGGAGATGGGAAGCTTTAGCCCTATAGAAAATCAAAGCCTCTTAGACGATACGCTAGAGCTAGGTTATTAAAATTCCTAATTTGCTCAAGTTGAGAGCATGGCCTGCTGTGACAAGATAAACTGAATCACAAAGCGGAGCGGTTTTTTGTACCAGTTCGCCTAGCCTGTCTCTAAATAATCTCCCGATTGGATAAGCTGGCACCACACCCCAGCCAGTTTCTTCAGCCACTAAAATCAGATTAATTTGGCAATCTTGAAGAGTTTGCAAAAATCTAGAGACATGTTCTTGCCAATTTTGATCATCTTGCTCTATTAAATTGGCTACCCAGGAGCCTAGTGAATCTAATAAAAGACAAGTCGAAGGCTCACAAGAGAGAATCACTGGGCAAATATCTATCATCTCTTCTGTAGTACTCCACAGACTAGAACGGCGCTGTTGGTGGATAGAGATCCTTTCACACCATTGGGGATCTTGGGGATCTCTATAACCAGTAGCTAAATAGAGTACCTTATCGTTTGTTTTACTGGCTAAATTTTCAGCCCATTGACTTTTGCCACTGCGAGCAGGCCCAGTTACCAAAATAATTTTGCGATTCATGGCACATTTTGTATATACAGAACACTTACTAGCTATCATAGAAACTAATCTCTTAGCAAGAATTTGGAGATTTTGTCTATATGGTTATTCCAAATCAAAAACGTCTACTAAACCAGTTTGTCCAGCAGAATAAAACAGAGCTAAGCCACTTAGCTCTAGCACTGAGAAAAGAATGGGGAGAATCCAATGATTGTCTAGGTATAGATCTTCTGCCAAGGCCACATTTTGTTCGCTGTAATAGAGAAGCAATAGAAACACTTAACTTGAAGGTTGATTCTAAAATTCAAGAAATTCTAGGAATTTTAGATGGCTACAACCCAGATGAAGAAATCGTTATAATTGCAATTGGCAAGAGTGAAATTGAGCTGATTTACTACAAAATCGAGAATTTCAGTGAACCATCAGAAAATAGCATAGATAAGCTTATTCAACTTTTAGAAGCCCGCATGAGCGAAATATTTTGAATTTTTCACCTTCTTCTAATAGCCATTCATAATGAGAATCCAGCCCTGCTTGCCTAAAGAAGACATTACAGAACTAAAAAGAGTATGGAGCCAACTTGATGTAGATAGTTGTCCAAAGTCCTACAATTTCCATATGCATACCAACTGCTCCGATGGAAAATTAGAGCCTTTGGCTTTGATTGAGCAGGCAATTGAGATAGGACTTAAGGGACTAGCTATTACAGATCACCATAGTATAAAAGCCTACCAAGTTGTACAAAACTATTTGCAAAAGCAAAATAACCCTGATTTACCTCGTTTCTGGAGCGGATTGGAAATAACAGCCCAATTAATTGATATAGAAGTTCATATCCTAGCTTATGGCTTTTCAATCGGCGATGAGTCCCTGATACCTTATTTGCAAGGAGATAGAGCCTCTGGGGATATAGCATTAGCTGGTAGGGTAATTGAGAATATCCATGATGCTGGCGGCTTAGCTGTGCTTGCTCACCCAGTTCGCTATAACCATTCACCAGAAGAACTCATTGCCAGATGCCATGATTTGGGAATCGATGGGGTAGAAACCTTCTATGCCTATGGCAATCCCAAACCTTGGCAACCAAGTAGCAAGGAAACTGAATTAGTAATGCAACTAACTCAAAAATATAATCTATTCAACACCTGTGGTACTGATTCACATGGCTTAAGTTTGCTTCAACGCATCTAATCTAAAACTTTTTCAACTATTGCCCAACAGGAAAAGACTCAATAGCGTTCCACTATTCCACAGACTGTGGAGCAGCATAGAAGCAAGTAAGTTACGATTGCGCTGATAGACAAAGCCCAAAATTATACCCAATACACTCAAGGGCAATACTTCTGAAAGATTAAGATGAGCTAAAGCAAAGATTACAGCGCTGAGCAATATTGCCTTCCAAGTTGACATATAGGCAGTTAAAGAAGGCAAAAGAAAACCCCGAAAGAGAATTTCTTCATAGAAAGGAGCCGCCAAAGCAGCGGTAATAAAAAATATAAAAATTACCCAGCCATTTTGCGCTTCAATTGCCAAAAATAATAGGGGGTTACTGCCACCTTGACCTTGCCAAATTTGTTGATTGAGCAGAGAAACCAAGACAACTAAAGGCAAAGCTACTAAATAACCCGCTATTGCTTGCCCAATCCAATTACTCTTTAGATCAAATTTAAACCATTGACTATCTAGAGGTAAATAAGGCTTTAGAGAAAAATACAGAAAGCCTAAGCCAACTGTTGCCATCAAAAAATAAGTAATCAAAACCCTGATAGATTGTAAGAGCAAATCATTTTCTGGTGCTATCAGGCTAAATGCTTTTAAAAGTAAAGGAGAAAAGGCTAAGACAACTCCCTGACTCAGCAAGAAAAAGCCAATTACAAAGACCTGCAAAATTATTTCCCAATTCCAAGATACTTGCCAATTAGAGAAACTAGGGGGGCCATTCTTAACCCATCCTAAAATCATAGTAGCCAAAATCCCAATACCCAAGATTATTCCCGCTATAGGTGCTATGGAAATTACTATTAGCTTAAATAGAGCATTGAGAGCATCATGCTGCTGTTGAATTTCTAACAAATTAAGATCTTCAATGCGGTTTTGCTGTTTATATAGTGACTTAAGAGCAGAATAACGAAACCAACCTTTAAGGTTTTGGTTGATCTTTTGTTCAAGCTCTACAGGTTTATCAGTGTTTTTTACATCAGAAAAACTCCTAGCTAGATTAGAATATTTTTTACTATCTTTGATCTTGCTCCAGTTTTCTATAGCCTCTTTATTTTGTCCTTGTTGAGATTCTAATATTCCTAAAGAAAGATAGAGCTTATCTGTAGCTTGAATATTTTCATTTTTATTTTCAGCTTTATTTCTAGCTTTAATATTGCTATCAATAGCTTGTTGATATTGTTTTATTGTGGTCTTATAAAGATCTTTACCAAAAAGGGATTGACGCAAATAAGAGACCCCTTCAGGTTTAAAATCTTTAAATTTATACTCTGATGCCTGCAGCAGAAGATTAGATTGATATAGTTCTAAATCGCCTTGGATTTGCTCTTGTTGGAAACTACCAAACAAAATAACAATAAATATAAAACCAACAACAGCAGAAAGAATAATAAGAATTTGACGCGGTATTTTCATTTAGTTTTCCATAATATAAAACCCTCAGCAGCTCCTAACTTGATACCTTTTTGCAAGTTGAGCTCTTTAAAAATTGAGGGACTGACCAAAAGATAATTAATTTTATCATCTTCAACTATCTTTTTGAGCTTAGAAATCTCTTGAACCTCTACCTTGCGCTCACTATAAAAATCTAGACTAGGTCTGTTATAGGCAAAAGAGCTATAGATTATTTCTTTATTAGGAGTATTGTGCAAGATTAACTGAGCTACAGGTTTAACTGGAAAAGCTTCTTTGATTTCCCATAACCATGATGGGGAGCACATCAAAAGAACTAAGCTCAAATACATACCACCAGCTAAAAATGCAAGCGATTGGCTTGGGTAATGTTTTAATCTATTGCCTGCTAAGCCACAGGATAACAATAGTACGATAGCGAGCGTAATCAAAGGAATCTGTGGCTGCTTGATCAACAAATAAACTAATCCAGCAGAAATTAAAATGCTCAGCAAATAAAGAAAAAAAGATATTATTTGATTAGCTTTTTTAGATAAATTACCAAAACATGCGCCAACAATAATAGCAACAAATGGGTAGAGTGGAATAATATACCAAGGCAATTTACTCTGCATCAAAGAGATCATAGAAAAATACAAAATCAAACCAACTAAAGCTAATTTAGCCCAGCTTTTAGGCAAAGACTCTTTAGCATATGACAGACCAGATGGTAAAAATAGCAACCAAGGAGAGCTATATTTAATTAATTCTAAAAAATAATACCAAATAGGCCTCTGATGCCCTTCAAAATTTTTAGTTACCCTATCTACTACTTGAGAAGCAAAATGTACATCAATGAAAGTCTGACCGTAGTGAAGATATTGCAATATATACCAAATACATGCAGGGGTAAATCCTATGATTATTCCAGTTATAAAATAGGGATGAAGCAGTATTTTTAGCTGTTTATCCCAAATTAAAAAAACTAGCAAAATCAACAAAAATAATAAAACAAGGACTCCTTTAGTTAAAGCAATTAGCCCCAAACCTACACCAACTCCAAGTAAATAAGGCTTTTTTTGCCTGGCTTTAAATAGAGAATATAGAGAGAAAATCAAAAAAGTATTAGTGATTCCATCAAGCATTGCCAATCTATTATGTCTCACTACTGGCAAGAGGGTGAGATAAACTAATGAACTGGCAAGAGCCATTTTTGGTTGAGCAAAGATTGCCTTAGCTAGTAGATAGAGTAAAGGTACGCCAATTGCACTGAGCAAGGCGCCAGGCAATCGACTAGTAAACTCATTGACTCCAGCTAAATGGTAGCTGATATTAATTAACCAAAACAATAGAGGAGGTTTGAGCAAAAAAGGCTCACCTAAATAGCTCGGATAGAGCCAATTATTTGACCAATACATGTCCCTACCAACAGTGGCATAGTATCCTTCATCCCAATCCCTCAGCGCAACATTACCCAAATTAAAAAGATAAAGAAATAACGCTGCAACAGTTAACCAAACTTCTGGTTTATTGATTATTTTTTTCATTCTTTATTGAGTATAAGTAATATTGCTCATTGGATATTAAAGAATTAGTAAATTTTTCGATTGGCTCAATTTGAATATCTTTTTTAGTTATATTAGGAGCAATAGCATGATTGAGAATCAGCAAGATATTATCTTGTTTAGTTTTGATTAAATTTTTAATCTGTTGAAGAATTTCTAAATCATTTACTTCTTTTCTGTTGCCATTAAAAAGCACATAACTACCATAGCCTTTGATTTCAGGATAGTAAATTTTTTTACCAAGATAGCCAGAAATAGGAGATACTGCAAAATCTTCACTGCCAACTAGAGTAGAATTTTCCAGTTTATGCTCTTTAATATAATGAGCAGTTTCTCTACTGGCAGAAAAAGGTAGTGATAAATCTCTTACATAGGCAACAAGGCCTGCCAGGACTTGAGCAATTAAAATAGCCAAGATGAAGCTGCGCTGATAGCGTATTGGTTTATAGTCAAATCTTTTCCCACTTTGAGCCAACCAGAGAGAGCTTATCAGTATAATATAGAGCATTCCATAGTGGCGAGGTGAGCCTAGAAACTTCAGATAGGTAAACAATAGGATTTCCCAGCTGGCAAAAATATAGAAAAATAGAACATAGGGTTTTTTGTAAAGAATCTTTATAGTAAAAGCCAATAGCCCTAAAGATAAAAGAGAAAAACCAGTTACATCCCAAATCTTTCCATCACCTGGCACCAAAATCATCACATAGGCATTCCAAATTCTAGTAATACTCTGGGCTAGGCGATACCCATCAAAGTGCCAAAACCATTGGCTAACACCGCCTTGCAATCTACTATCACTAGGTGGAAGCAAGGTATAAAGCGAAATAGCCAAGCCTACCAAATATAGCAATAAACTTTTGAAGGCTTGTTGTTGTTGCTTACTTTCTAGAATTACAAATATAACCAAAGCCAAACTAATCAATAGGCAATAGGCATTGGTGTTAGCCAAAATTGCCAAAATGAGCATTTGTGATCCATAGTCATTTTTTCTTGAGCTATATATTACTAAAAAGATTAGCAAAAATAATATCCCTATCATATAATTGCGACTGATTAGGGAATATTCATAAATTGGCAAATAGCCAAAGATAAATAAAACCCTTTCTAACTTTTTAAATGGCGCATATCTTAAAAATAAATATATACTAATAATCGAAAGAAATAGATGAAATATTTTCATCAAAATAGGATCGTGGCTCAATTTATTCAATAGAGCAAGAATACAATACCAAAGCAGAGGATGACCTTCATATTTAACAGCATTAAAAAATTCTGTCCAAGATTGCGCATCTCTAGCAATGAGCCAACCATTTAGCTCATCTCTCCACATGGCATGGTTAAAAATTCCCCAAGCAACCAGAGCAGAAAATATTACAAAATAAAAAAATAGATCTTGAAATATTTTTGCCTTAAATATTGTATTGTCGATCTTTGTCATGATTGTGAGAGTTAAGTATTGATAGCTTGACAACTGTAACCAAATTTTAAGATGATTAGAGTGCATTTTCTTAAATTCTTAAATAAAGTCAAACAATGAAGAAAGCTGTCATTTGTGGATATTATGGTAAGGGCAATGCAGGGGATGAGGCACTCTTAACGACCTTACTGCAAATGCTGCCACCGCAAATAGAGCCCATTGTTCTTTCCAATGATCCCCAAGAGACTGCCAAGCGCCATCACGTTGAAACCTGCCATAGTCGATCTGCTCTTAAAGTCTTAGCTACTCTCAAACAAGCTGATCTTTTTATCTGGGGCGGAGGCAGTCTACTTCAAGATGTCAGTAGTTTAGCTAGCCCCCTTTACTATTGCGCGCTCATGAGATTAAGCACTCAATTAGGACTTAAGACTATTGCCTGGGCCCAGGGTATTGGCCCGCTCAATCATTCTTTAACCCGTTTTGTCAGCAAATCGGTTCTCAAAAAAGTCTCAGCTATTAGTGTCAGAGACGATGCTTCAGCTAAACTTTTATCCGATTGGGATATTGATTCTTTTATCGCTCCTGATCCAGTTTGGGCATTAGAAAGCGCAAAGATAGGAAATATTTCATCTTTAGCTCGTTGCAAAGTAGCAGTTAATCTTCGTCCGCACGAGCAAATGAGCCAACAGGCACTGACAAATTTAGCTAAAGCTCTGAATTTGTTTAGTCAAACTAGCGAAACTGACATTCTACTGGTTCCTTTTCAAGCTTCAAAGGATCTGGCAATTGCCCAAAGCCTTTCTGCTTTACTTGATGTTCCACATGAAATCATACAAAAGCAAGATCCCAGAGAACTTAAAGGAATATTTAAACAAATAAATATGCTCATTGGAATGCGATACCATAGTCTGATTATGGCTGCATCGGAAGGAGCTCTTACCTTTGCTCTGAGCTATGATCCCAAAGTCGATCAGCTAATGCAACAGGCCCAGATTCCTGGTTGGAAAGTTGCTGAAATTCCCTCATCTGCTGAGCAAATTGCCCAGAGCTGGTTAGAGTGCTATAGTAATAATCAACCCCTTAGCAAACAACAGAGAGAATTATTTTGCCAGCGGGCGTATTTACATAGAGAACTGCTTTTTCGCTTTTTGTAACTTTTAAAATATATAAATATGTCTCAGCAAGAAGAAAATATTCATCCAGAGCAGGAAAATAAGTGGTTTGCTTTAGCCAATGAACTTCGTCAACAAAACCAAGAATTAATCAAGACTATAGTAGATTTAGAAAATTCCCTAGAAAGCAAACAACAATCTCCAGTAGAACAAGAGGTTCTCGCTTTGAGAGAACAACTAAGCCTAAGTCAATCTAAAGTAGCTGAATTAAATAGAGAGTTAAATCAGCTAAGAAACCAGCTTCTTAGAGAACAACAGTTCGTACTTAGTAACAATTTGCGCAACTCAGATCGCTCTAGAAAAATACAGCCTTGGGGAAACCCACAACAGACAAGTATTCAAAAGTCTAAAAACCTTGATCTGCCAAATTTTCTCAAGGGAGATAATTAAATTAAACTGCTTTTTGGCTGAGCTTTTTTTCTAATTCTTCAGCAGATGAGTAAATCTCAAATACCTTGTCCATACTGGTAAGCTCAAGCAGCATTTTGATCTGTTCATTTACAGAACATACGTAGAGCTCAGCTCCGGCAGTTCGCACCGATTTCAAGCATAGAACTAGAGTACCTAAGCCAGAACTGTCCATAAAGGTTACATCTTGAAAGTCGATCAGTATTGATTTATTGCTATTACTATCTTCAAGTAAGCTAGAAATCTCATGCCGGAACTGGCTGGACTGGGTTCCATCCATAATGCCGTAGGGTTTGACAACTTTTATTGAAGATTGCATAACAAAAATAAAGTCTAAATCATCGATTCAAATTAATTCACTACATTATAAATAGTTATCTTGCAAATAGATAGCTCTCAAGATAAAAATTTTTTTAAGTAGCTCTAAGATCTAGGAGAAGACCTTTTAGGAGCGCTGCTAGTTTTGCGAAAGCGCTCCTGCTGCTGTGGATTTTCATGAATTTCCAAGCTGAGAGATTGACCTGCAATTTTAGCTGCAGTTTTTAAAAGCGTGCGGATCGACTGAATATTGCGACCACCTCTTCCATAGACCTTGCCGCGCTCTTGCGTATTAAAATCAAGTCGCAGCCAGACTCTACGACCTTCGTTATACTCTTCACAATCTACACTTAGAGTATCAGGAGATTCCAAAAGAGGCGCAATCAAGAATCTAACTAGTTCAGTATAATTAGGTTTAATTTGACGGGAAATTTGCGACATTCTAGGCGTCGACTTGCTCGTAGACTTTAGATTTTCTCAAAATGCTACGTACTGTTTCAGTAGGTTGAGCACCTTCTTTTAATCTTTTGACAATAGCTGGAACATCTAATTTAGTCTCATCCGTTCTAGGATTGTAAAAGCCCAACTCTTCAATGGGACGACCATCGCGGCGACTAGTAGAAACCATAGCTACAATGCGATAGCTAGCTTCTCTTTTTTTACCGAATTTCTTTAAGCGCAGTTTAATCATTGTCTATACCGAAAAAATTCACCTTTACCATATTGCCACAATTTTAACTTCTTGGGAAGAGTCTATGCCAGAATTGATGATATGATGGTTTTTCTGTGGGTCCAATTACCAATTCATGAGTAGTATTTTTGGTCAGCTGTTTCGTATTTCTACTTTCGGAGAGTCGCATGGCGGCGGTGTTGGCGTTGTAATTGATGGTTGTCCTCCCAATTTGTCAATTTCACAGCAAGAGATTCAATGGGAATTAGATCGCCGCAAGCCAGGCCAAAGTAGAATCACCACTCCAAGGAAAGAAAGTGACACTTGTGAGATTATCTCTGGGGTATTTGAAGGCAAAACTTTAGGTACCCCCATTGCTATATTGGTGCGTAATGAAGACGCGCGCTCACAAGATTACGATGAAATGGCGCAAAAATTTCGTCCTTCACATGCTGATGCTACTTATCAAGCTAAATATGGCATTCGCAACTGGCGTGGGGGTGGCAGAGCTTCCGCTAGAGAGACCATTGGTAGAGTAGCAGCAGGCGCAATTGCCAAAAAAATTCTTAAACTTTGGGCTAATGTTGAGATAGTCGCCTATGTTAAACAAATTAAAGACATAGTAGCCCAAGTAGATCAATCTAATGTAACCCTAGAGCAAGTAGAAAGTAATATTGTACGCTGCCCTGATCCTATTTCTGCTGCCAAAATGATCGAATTGATCGATCAAATCAGGATTGAGAAAGATTCCCTTGGTGGAATTGTAGAATGTGTAGCTAGGTCAGTTCCCTTGGGCTTAGGCGAACCAGTATTTGATAAACTAGAAGCGGATCTGGCTAAGGCGCTGATGTCTCTGCCTGCTAGTAAAGGTTTTGAGATTGGTTCGGGTTTTGCAGGAACTCTTTTAAAAGGTAGTGAACACAATGATAGCTACTTCCTTGAAGGTGATCGGCTTCGTACCGATACTAACCGTTCTGGTGGAATCCAAGGTGGAATCAGTAATGGCGAAGATATTATAATGCGGGTAGCTTTTAAACCAACAGCTACTATAGGCAAGGAGCAAAAAACAGTAACATCAACCGGTGAGCAGACTACTCTAGCAGCCAAGGGTAGACATGATCCTTGTGTTCTGCCACGGGCTGTTCCTATGGTAGATTCAATGGTAGCCCTAGTTCTTTGTGATCATCTGCTACGGCAAAGAGCGCAATGCGGGTTAGATTTACCTGAATATGGAACACCTTCTTAGCTGAGCATGTCTAGGTGTATTGACCAAAAAAGTTACATTTTAGTTTTATGAAAATGAACAATATCCTTAAAAATTGTCTGGGTTTAACTATTCTAGGATTGAGTAGTTGTCAAGTTATTCCATCTGCTCTATCTGAGCCATCTCGCTTTAGTGAGCTTCCACTCAATCAATCCAAGGTGATTGCCATTGCTAGTCCCTATGGTGAGAATAAATACAACCTTTTGGTTGTAGAGCAAATCAGCTCAAAAAAACAATGCTGGGCTGAAAAAGGACAAGACCCTATTGAAGTAGTTCCTCTATTAACAAAATTTGACTTTACTGGTATTTGTAGCCGCGCTACCGATAGTAACGGCTATTCAATTCGCATTGCCGGAGAAGACTACGGCTTGGATGTTCTTCTAAAGGTTGTCCATGCAGAGAATGAATTGGTTCTAGTTGGGGTCAATCGCAAAACCGGCGAAGAGATAATAGTTGGACGCACCAAAGGATACTCTCCCGGTGGCTTTTTTAAAATCCAACTTGAACCGGGTTGGCATTTTACCAAGCGCGCTTTTAAAGGGAAAAAACTAGGTCATTTTTACTTTAGCAAAAATAGCAATCTGGAATTTTCCAATGTTGAGCCCTCAACTGATCCTACGACCCCAGCTAAACCTAAAACAACTAAGACAACAAAAACCAAATCTAAAAATTAGATTTCCATTTTCTTTTTGAGAAATATCTTGATAAAGAGTTTTTCTAGTTCAATCCAGAAAAGCATCGAAAAACTAAACAGGACACAGATACTGAATTCTCTTCTATTGAGAACTTCAGTTCCAAAAAAATGCTGCAGGCTAGGTACATAGATCAACATCAATTGTAGAGCTATGGTACCAACTACTGCTGCTAGGAGATACTTGTTGGAAAAGGGATTAATTTGCCATATCTGTAGGGTATTGGAGCGAATAGCTAAGGCATGTCCCATCTGAGCCAGACATAGGGTTGTAAAAACCATAGTTTTCCAAGTTTTAGGATGATTGGTATGAGAATAAATCATCAGAATTATACTAAAGACGGCAAAAACTACACCAATTCTTAAAATATAAGACCCCATCCCTCTGGCAAATATACTCTCTTTTGGGCTAAAAGGAGGATAGCTCATAATTCCCGGTTCTGGTGGTTCTACTGCTAAAGCTAAAGCTGGCAGTCCATCGGTTACCAAATTCATCCAGAGTATTTGCAGTGGGGTTAAGGGTACTCCAGAAAATCCTAAAAGCGCTGAAGCTCCCAAAGTCAATACCTCTCCAACATTACTGCCAAGAATATATTTAATAAATCTTCTGATATTGCTATAGACTACTCTTCCTTCTTCAGTTGCCGCAACTATCGTGGCAAAATTATCATCGAGTAGTATCATATCACTGGCACCTTTGCTAACATCAGTACCAGTGATCCCCATGGCAATGCCAATATCGGCTCTTTTTAAAGCTGGAGCATCATTAACCCCATCTCCTGTCATTGCTACAAATTTATTCTTTTTCTGCAAAGCTTCGACAATACGAAGTTTGTGTTCTGGGGATACCCTGGCATAGATTGCAGTATTTTCAACTCGGTTTTCTAGATCTTCTTGAGAAAGACGTTCTAGTTCAGCGCCAGTTAATATCTGAGATCCCGCTCTAGAAAGACCTAATTCCTCTGCTATGGCTTTGGCGGTTAAAGGATGATCCCCAGTAATCATTACTGGACGCATTCCCGCTTCTAAACACTTTTGCATGGCTATTTTTACTTCAGGTCTTGGCGCATCCAGCATACCTACTAAACCTAACCAAACTAAATTGGATTCGGCCTGTTGCTCATTAACTGGTAGTTCACTCACGATCTTATAGCCAAAGCCCAATACTCTCAAACCAGCTAAGGCCATTTTATTAGTAGTTGCAAGTACCGTTTCTTTCTCAAATTGGGTAATTTTTTTAATTTGCCTTTCTGTTTGGTAGCTAGAACAATTCTCCAAGATCAACTCAGCTGAACCTTTGACCATGACCAAAAAAGACTGAGAATCTTCTGAATTTCGAGTAACTACACTCATCCTTTTACGTTCAGAAGAAAAGGGAAATTCAGAAACACGCTCATATAGCTCGTTAAATTTGGATTGTTCAAGGCCAGCTTTAGCCGCTAAGGAAATCAAAGCTCCTTCAGTAGGATCTCCCAAGATGGTCCATTTATCAGTTTCATTGTACTGTAAGGTGGCATCATTACAGAGCATACAGCAAGACAACAATAGCTCTAAGGCTGGATATCGGAAAACTTCAACTTTTACTCCATTAGGATCGCTAAATTCCCCCACTGGAGTATAGCCATCTCCAGTAATGGTGAAAGACTCTTCTATTAATTCAATTTTCTGAACAATCATTTTGTTCTGGGTCAAGGTTCCAGTTTTATCTGAGCAGATAGTATTGACTGAACCTAAAGTTTCAACCGCTGAAAGTTTTCTGATTAAGGCATTGCGCTTGATCATTCTCTGGGTTCCCAGAGCAAGTGTAACAGTAATGACTGCAGGCAAGCCTTCTGGAACTACCGCAACTGCCATACTCAAAGAAATTTCTACTAATTCTTTGAGCGCTCCGATGCCATGTCTAAGAAGTCCGACTACAATCACTAAAGCTGTCATTAATAGAGAACCGCTCACTAAGACATTGCCAAGTTGCTGCATCCTTTGCTGAAGAGGGGTTGGTTCATTTGGTACCGCTTGAATCATTGCGGCAATCTTCCCTAGCTCAGTGTCCATAGCAGTATCTGTTACAAGTACTTTACCTCTACCATTGATAATTTCTGTACCTGTAAAAACCATATTGAGCCGATCAGCTAAAGGAGTATCTAGAGGTAATCCAGAAGGTGTGACACTTTTATTAACAGCTTGAGCTTCTCCTGTGAGAGCTGATTCTTTGACTTGGAGATTAAATCCTTCTAGTAAAAGACCATCGGCGCAAAGACTATCTCCAGATTCCAGCAACATTAAATCGCCCGGGACTACCTCTTTTGCTGTGATATTTTGTCTTTGCCCGTCTCTAATTACATCAACATGGGGGGAAGAAAGTTGTTTCAGTGCCTCTAATGCTTTTTCTGCGCGGCTTTCTTGAACATAGCCTAAAATTCCATTGAGAATAACGATCGAAAGAATAGCAATAGTATCTTTGAAAGGAATTGCCCCTTCACTTTGGCTGTGATTACGAAGATCTATATAATCAACTACACCAGAAATAACTGCCACGGCAATTAACATCAGCAGCATTATATTAGTGAACTGATCTTTTAGGATACTTAAGTTGCTTCTTTTGGCAATTTCTTTGATTTCATTTAATCCGTAAATTGCCCTAAGCTGGCTGATCTGGTTACTATCAAGTCCTCTAATAGAATCACATTGAAGTAGCCTAAGAGACTCATCAAGCGAAAAATTATACCACTTTTGTTTTGACATGGACAATAAAGCTATACTATTGTGAAAAAAACAATTAACTAGATTCTAACCTAGCTAATTGAGAACAGTTGGAAGTGCTACAATCAATTTTTCTGCTTTTTTCAAGATGGAGAAAATTATGAATTTGCAGATATCTTTAGTTAGCTACTTGCTTTTTCTAACAACAATGCTTCCAGTTCAAGCCTATAGTGTGTGCGGGCTAAAAAAATCACAAGCATCTTTTAGAACCAAGAACCATTTGATCACAATCTGCTCTGGTGAGGCAAGTTTTCAGATGATTATGACCTATATTGATGGTACTGGTTATGAGAAAATTCCAGTTGAGCTCAGCCAAAATAAATACCAAGGCTCTTGGGAAGATAAAGATTATAAGATCGATTCTAAATTGCTAGTTATTAAGGGTAAAGGAGAAGCCCCAATCACTGAAAAGGTTTTGGAGCACCATTAGCGTAATAGGTTTAAACCAAAACCACATAAAGCTCTATACTCTAAAAGAGTGTTAGTAAAATTACAGAGACTCATGAGTCAACTGCAAGATGCCTTCTCACTGTTTTTGAGTTTATTGGTGGAGGCCCTGCCATTTCTTCTGTTGGGAGTAATTTTTTCTAGTGCTTTATTGGTTCTTATCAAGGAAGACCAGCTCCTCAAGCACTTTCCCACTAATCCCATAGCAGGCGCTTTGTTGGGCAGTTTTATTGGATTTTTGCTACCAGTATGTGAATGTGGCAATGTTCCAGTTGCCCGTCGTCTTTTGATCAAGGGTGTACCTCCGGCGGTGACTGTCGGCTTTTTGTTAGCAGCTCCAACAGTCAATCCTATAGTCATATGGTCTACTTGGACAGCATTTAAAGATCAGCCGGAAATTGTAATATTTCGTGTTCTATTTTCTTTGCTAATTGCAACAATTGCAGCTTCAATTTTTAGTACTCAAAAGGACATAAGTGTACTGCTAAGTCCTATTCTCTCTCGCAAGATAGCTTATAGTAAAAAAACAGTTACTGCCAAATACAGTACTGATTCTTTTTTGCAGCCTGGTACTTTTCTTTTGAGCACCCCAGGCAACCCAATCAAACTTGATTCTGAGGCAATCACTCTAGTACCATCACGTTGGGATACTTTTGTTGATAACCTCACCCAAGAGTTGCGAGAATTAGGAGGAATGTTGGTCTTAGGCAGTGCTATTGCTGCTTGTATCCAAGTATTTGTCCCTCGTGATATTATCCTGCATCTAGGAAGTGGTGTTTTGACCTCCATCATCTCTATGATGATACTGGGCTCAATTGTTTCTATCTGTTCTACTGTAGATGCCTTTTTTGCCCTCTCTTTTGCTTCGACTTTCACAACGAGCTCTTTAATTGCCTTTTTGGTGATTGGGCCAATGGTCGATCTTAAAAGTATTAGCCTACTTTTGTCAGTATTCAAGCCGAGAATTATTTTTTATATGTTGGGTTTGGCTGTTCAGCTGACCTTTATTTTGGCTATCTGTCACAGTTTTTTCTTCTAAAGAAAGATGTCATGAATGTTCTGGAAAACCTCAAAAGAAGTGGACTACAAAAGACCCTAGATGCTGTAGTGTTGATCGCCTTGGGAACTCTATTGCTTAAGTACACAATTACCGGGCAGCTGAAATTATTAATAAATCCTAACTATATTGGCTTGGTTTGGTTCACAGCCATTGTTCTATTAGTTGCAGGCTATCTTAAGGCCAGAGAATGTCTACAAGGTAAAAGAGCATCTGAAATACAACATCTTTCTGTCATACCATCTCTTTGGAGTAGTTGGATTTTGATAGCAGCGGTAATTTTGGGTTTTTTAATCTCACCTAAGGTTCTCACTAGTCAAACGGCTCTCTCTCGCGGAGTCAGTGACTCATCATTACTGACTCGCAGTCAGCCTGAGCTTTTTCGCAGTTTTAGTAAACCAGAAAATCGTTCACTTTTAGACTGGGTCAGAACAATCAACGCCTATCCAGAGCCCAATGCTTACAAAGGACAAAAAGCTAACATCACCGGCTTTGTAATTCACTCGCCCCAATTACCGGAAAATTATCTTTTACTGAGTCGTTTTGTGATTACTTGTTGCGCTGTGGATGCTTACCCAGTAGGTATTCCAGTCAAACTACCTGTCAGCAATAAAATATATCCAACCGACAGTTGGCTAGAGGTAGAAGGAAAGATGGAGCCAGAAGCAGTTAGTGGCAAAAGACAACTGGTTCTTTTAAGCCAATCTATTAAAATAATTCCCACCCCAAGTGATCCTTATAACTTCAGCGGCAGCTGATTTGTTTATAAACAAACAAAATGCTCAGCATGTGAATTAAATGTTAGAATCATTAAGAAAAGTTTAATTATTAAACTTAATTTAAAGGTTTTTGTTATGTCCCTGCCCATCCGCAATGTTGCTATCATTGCTCACGTTGACCATGGTAAGACCACTTTAGTTGATGCTCTATTAAGACAGTCGGGTATCTTTCGAGAAGGAGAGGAAGTTCCAGAATGTGTAATGGACTCCAACGACCTAGAAAGAGAGCGAGGCATCACCATTCTCTCTAAAAATACCGCTGTTCGTTATAAAGATACTCTGATCAATATTGTAGATACTCCTGGACACGCTGATTTTGGCGGTGAGGTAGAGCGAGTACTTGGTATGGTCGATGGTTGTATCTTGATTGTAGATGCCAACGAAGGTCCAATGCCCCAGACCCGTTTTGTCTTAAAAAAAGCCCTAGAAAAAGGGCTACGACCTATTTTGGTTATTAATAAAATCGATCGCCCCAGAGCCAATCCCAATGATGCTGTAACCAAAGTATTTGACTTGTTTGTAGAATTGGGCGCTGATGATGATCAATGTGATTTTACTACTTTATTTGCCTCGGGTATCTCTGGCTATGCTAAGGCTAATTTAGAAGATGAACCTGCGGATATGCAGCCGCTATTTGAAGCAATCTTACAGCATGTTCCACCCCCAGTTGGTGATGTTAATAAGGCCTTACAGCTACAGGTAACCAGTCTTGACTACTCAGATTATCTAGGTAGGATCATTATTGGTAGAATCCATAATGGTGTTCTTAAATCTGGACAACAAGCAGCTCTAGTCAAAGAAGATGGCTCAATAGTCAAAGGGAAAATCACCAAACTCCTAGGCTTTGAAGGATTAAAAAGAGTTGAATTAGAACAAGCTTCAGCTGGCTATATAGTAGCTGTAGCAGGTTTTGCCGATGCCAACATTGGTGAAACTATCACTTCAGCCGATAATCCACAACCATTACCTTTAATCAAAGTTGATGAGCCTACTTTGCAGATGACTTTCTCTGTAAACGACTCTCCCTTTGCTGGTCAAGAGGGTAATTTTGTAACTTCAAGGCAAATCAGAGATCGTCTAATGCGCGAGTTAGAAACCAATGTAGCTTTGCGTGTGGATGAGACAGATTCTTCTGATAAGTTCTTGGTCTCAGGCCGAGGTGAACTACATCTAGGGATTTTGATTGAGACCATGCGCCGCGAGGGTTATGAATTCCAGGTATCTCAGCCTCAAGTAATCTATCGTCAGGTCAATGGTCAGCCGAATGAACCATTTGAATATTTGGTTCTAGATGTTCCCGAAGAAGCAGTTGGCTCTTGTATTGAAAGACTAGGCCAGCGCAAAGGGGAAATGCAGGATATGCAAAACGGCGGTAACGGTCGTACCCAACTCGAATTTGTGATCCCAGCTCGTGGCTTGATTGGCTTTAGGGGGGATTTTATTCGCCTCACTCGCGGTGAAGGTATTATGAACCATAGCTTTCATGAATACCGCCCATATTGCGGCGATCTTGAAACCCGCTACAATGGCGTGATGATTGCCTTTGAAGAAGGAGTTACTACCTTCTATGCTCTTAAAAATGCTGAAGATCGCGGGGTTTTCTTTATCAGCCCCAGTACTAAAGTTTACAAGGGCATGATCGTAGGAGAGCATAATCGTCCCCAAGATGTGGAGTTAAATGTTTGCAAGACTAAACAGTTGACCAACCACCGCTCAGCTACCGGCGATGAATTAGTTCAATTGCAAACTCCTTTAGATATGAGCCTAGAGAGAGCCTTGGAATATATTGGGCCAGACGAATTAGTTGAGGTGACCCCCAAATCAATCCGTCTGCGTAAACTAGCTAGCAAGAAATTAGCTAAACGCTAAATTATTTTATTTTTACTTAGATAGCTAGACCAATTAGGATAATTAGCTGACCAAACTGATTCAAGAAGTTGGTCGGCTTTTTCTTTATCAGCATTTTCAACTGGGGTAGATAGTTTGACCCAAATACAACGATCATCTTGCAGAAGAGTTTGACCTAGAAGCCAAGGTACTATTTTGTTAAATGCAAAGTAAGAGTTCTGATGATTTTGGTTAAATTGTTCTTGGGTTACAGTGCTACTGCCATCAGCATTGAGACAGCTGATTAAATTAGCTTGCTTTTGATCATTAGTCAAAATATAATAACCATCTTTATTCTGATGAATATTCTTTTGAATATCTTTACTGAAATTTGTTAAATAATTTAGCCAATTACTCATTTGATTTTGGCCAGTATTTACTACATAGTAGCGTTCTAAATCAAGATTCTCTTGGCCTTGAACATAATGTGCTTTCTGACCAGAGAGCATAGCCTCAAAATGGGGTGTAACATCTAGTTTTGGAGTCTCTATATTTTTGGTGCTGACTAATTGCCAATTATTGACGGCTAAATCACCTAATTTTGCTGCATCTGCCTTGAGCCCTTGAATTGGAGCTGAAACAAAAAACATATACAGTGATGAGAGCAAAATAAGACCTGTAGCTATAATCAGACTTTGCAGCCTGTTTTTACTAGCTTTGGCTTGCCCAAAAACTGAAGACAGAAGAGAAGTTGATTTTTGATTCTCTTCTAAGGGAATTAGCCAACTACAAATTAAAACAAAGCCTAAAGTTGCAGCTGATAAGAAAAACTGTCCTCCTTGAGAGCCATGCCAATAGTGAAAAACCTTAGAATTGTTAACTACTGTCGCTAAAAAAGCTACACGTAAAAAACCCAGACCAAAACCTACAGCTATAGCTCCTAAGGCCAATGATATTTTTCTTTTCAAAGTCAAAGGATATATTAAGGTCATCAGCAATGTAACCTTGAGAAGAATCAATGTCAGTGGGCCCCCAGCACATATATAGCTAACCCTCACACTTCCAGTAGGTAGGGTTAAATTGGCACCGCTGAAAGACACTTCTTTTCCCAAATAATGCAGTATGAAAGCAGCAACTGCCGCAGTAATTTTATCAATATGGATCCACTCATTAAACAGAGGGGAATTGGTGGGTATCACCATAAAAATCAAGTAAAGGGCATAGATCCAATATGAAGGAAGTTTTTGCCATTCGACTGAAAGCAAGGCAAAAACAAAAGCCAACAAATAAGCTCCCAATATAAAAAAATCTACATCTAGCCAACTAATAGACAGAAATCTAACTAGTATAAAAGCTAAAAGTCCCAAAGCTATGTAGGTTTGCCAAATACTGTTTTTGGAAAAAGCCAGATTACGACTTTGCCAGCAGATCAAAATTATTGTAGCCCAGAAAGGAAGCTCAAAGGACACCAAATCGGTAGGCAATAGACGATTAGTCTTAATATCAACTCCAGAGAACTTCCAAGCTACAAGAAAATGTAATATAGCTAGACAAACAGCAATCAATAAAAGATAAAATTTTTGATTTGTCAGTAGCCCAAGGTATTCTTTGGAAACTTTAGATTGCTCTAATGAGCTTTTAAGCTTAATCATCACTTTTGCCAGGATTCTTTTTGAATAAAACTCTAACCCATCTGGTCGATCTCCAAATAAGACCCAAGCCAAAGCCACTAATAACTGTTCCCAATGCCGCCCTAACGGAAGATTTACCTAACTGGATTGATTTAGCCCTTGTTTGGCTATTAGTAATACTGGCATAATCTTTCTTGGCAATATCTAATTCTTTATTAGCTTGTTCCTTAAGTTGCTGAAGGTTTGGTTGGTCTATTAATAACTTTTGAGGATTAAGTGTTTGGATAAAAGAGGCAATCTGCTGAGGTGAATTAGAAAGGTTTATTCGAGCCCTTATTTGCTCAGCTTTGGCTTGAGATGATGCAATGGCAATAGTACTATCGGTTTTATATCTATTAAGTATCTTAAAACCATCAAACATAGTTAAAGGAAAAAGTAAAAAATAAAAAATAGATAAAATCAAAGAGGCCCAAGACAGGTAGTAAATCACTCTCAAAAAACCACGCTTAAGTTGAGTATCTATCTTATAGAAAAAGATGAGACCAAACCCCAGCAAGGCAAGCCAAGACCTATCTACTAATGAGTTGACTATCCCAAGCTCCCATATGGGATCAAATAAATGTGGTGGAATCAATGTACCTAAAAAATCCACCAAAAATAGTCCCAGCAAGATATAGCCTATGTTGCGAAGTAGCTCAACCCCCCTTCTCTCAATTCCTTCTGATAGAACAAAGCCCTTGTAACGAGTGATTCCTGGCAGTTTTGATGATTCTGATTCTTGTGGCATATAATGAAATTTGTTTTTTGTCTAAAAATAATATCGCCCAATATTCTACACAAGTTTATATTAAAAACTATTGTGTTTGAATTTTAGAGGTATTTGTTGTCTCTTGTCTAGAAGAATAATTGTTAGAGAGAAAATACCAATATCCAGCCCCTAGTAATACAAAAGCCCCAGCAAGCCAGATCAAGCGATGAATTTTATTGTTGTTTTTTTTGTTCACTGGCGTTGTTATTGGCTTGGTTCTATTTTGCCTTGGTTTATCATTCTGGTGCAAGATTGAATGTTCAATTGTGGAAATAGTCAAGTTAAAGTCTTTAAGATCTTGATTTTGACTTAGTCTGCAGAGAATTAAAGCAATAGTAGTATTATCATGTCCATTTTTTAGATTAGCTAGGCTTACTAGATTCTTTC
This sequence comes from uncultured cyanobacterium, assembly GCA_903887375.1. GTDB lineage: Bacteria > Cyanobacteriota > Cyanobacteriia > Cyanobacteriales > Microcystaceae > CAISPN01. The sequence continues at coordinate 25,904 of CAISPN010000099.1, read as the reverse complement.
CAACTTGGGCTAGTTCTTTTTCAGCTCTGAGCAAAGGTAACAATTCAGGTTGCCAATACTGCTCGATTCTATCATAGTCACTTAAACCATCGGAGGTTAAAAGTATTATACAGTCTTGGTTCGGAAGTTGCCGCTGGAGATTTGGGTAAAGTTCAGATGAGGGAGTTGTGCCTAAAGCTTGAGTTAATGCACCAGAATTTACAACATCTAAAGCTTCTCTATAGAGAGAGAGGCCAAGTTTGACTGAGCGAGAAGCTACATCATCATCCACGCTAAGTCTTAAGCAACTATCTTGAGTAATCCAATAAACCCTGGAATCTCCTACATTGGCTAGATAAATATTATTTGATTTGACCAGACCCATCATCAAAGTAGTTCCCATGCGTTGTCTTTGGGAGCGCATCTCTCGATCATTACGCTGGCAGATCAGATCGTTAGCTTTAAAAATAGCTTTCTTGGTAGCCTGATAAATATTATCTGTTGGAGTCAGAGATTCAGGTAAAGTTTTCAAAGAGTCTATGGCCATTTGGGAAGCTATTTCCCCTGAATCTTGCCCGCCGATACCATCACAGACTAAGGTTAACAAGTCCTCTGTTTCCGTTGAGTTCAAGAGAGTTCCACTTGGAGGATAACAGCAATCCTCATTTTGCTCACGACTTGGCCCTTGATCACTCAAAATATGGAGACTATAAGACCAGTGATAGAGACTAGAAATCTCCCTTTGGGCATTTTCGAGTATAGGTAGCAAATTTGCTATCTGAGTAATCTCTCTATTCTCGAGTTTTTGACAGAGGTCATAGAGAAATGTCTTGATTGATAAAGATGCTCCATCTACCCAGCCAAGCCAAACCTTGCCAAGATCTTCCAAGCTAACAATCTTTGTATGGTCATAATTAAGCTCTAGAAGCTGGACAAAATCACCATTGACCCTCAAAAGATTTGGGTGGAGCAATGTAGATAATACTCCTTGGCTATTTAGAGGCTCCCATAATCTAGTTAACTGTAGTAACCAAGATATCTGCTGCAAAGGCGATGATTGGGTCCATAGCTGCTCTATTGTGGGTAAAAGCTCCAAGTAAACTGGTTCACCATCAGATCCAATTGGGACTGTCCCATATTCCAATAGCCAAATATCTTCATCATTGCTTAGCTTGCCAAATACTTGGGGTATATGTGGAAGAATATGGGATAGCTTCAAATAAGGCTGTATAGAGCGTGGTAAGTTTTCTACGGGCTCTGGTAACATTTTGGGCATCGTATCTAAAAATACGTTAGAACCCCGAGAAATATACCTTTGGGCTATTAACTCTCCAGTATTAAATACAAACCTAGAATTATTGCTAGCCCAAAGATAACGTTTAACTAATGGCAAGCCACAGCGATGACAAATTTTGCAATTCAAGTGGTTAAATGCTTGACACACCTCAGAAAAACATTGGAGCGTGCCAGAAAAATTCTCCATTAAACCTTTTTAAATCTTGAAATCACTCATCTGTACTTCCCTTCGGTCTCAGGACTCTCAAGCTTGGGTAACCCCATACTATAGTTAAGAACTCTTGAACCCAAATTGTAAGAAATAGCCCCATTTTCCAAAAGAGAGCGGATCATATGCTCGAGATCAGAGCCTATTTTCCTCAAATTATACTCTGTCAAATCTTCACCATCATATGATTCCACCAGCTCATCAAATTTTCTGTAGACCTTCTGGAGAGCTTCATCAGACCAGTTAAATTCATTATCTGGATCGATATCCAAGGTCAACATTTTCTCACTGGGGACAAATTCATTATTGCTAACCTCTGCGGTGAATATATGCACATGACGAGTGGTCGATTTTAAAAGCATAGGAGTTCTCCTTTAGTTACTATTTGTAAGCTTTAATACATTGCTCAACTAAGGGCAAAACGGCATCCACATCGCGCCAACCTAAAATTTCAGTAACTTTTTTCTCAAGATTTTTATAGGTTTTGAAAAACTCAGAAATTTCATCTAAGCGATGCGGGGCTATATCTTTGAGAGATTTAACATGACTATAGCGGGGATCTTTATCTGGAACACAGAGAATTTTTTCATCTCTATCTCCCCCATCTACCATTTCCAACATTCCCACAGGGCGAGCAGCTATAACGCAACCAGGAAAAGTCGGCTGATCCATTATTACCACTCCATCTAGAGGATCTCCATCATCGGCTAAGGTATTGGGAATAAAACCATAGTCATAAGGATAATTTACAGATGAATAAAGTACACGATCAAGTGCAAAAGCATTGATGTCCTTGTCAAACTCATATTTATTGCGACTACCTGCTGGAATCTCAATTAATACATTAATTAATCCAGGCTTTGGCTGTGCTGGAATACGTGATAGATCCACAAAATTTCTCCCCAATGGTCTTTAAGGTTTTCCCAAAATCATACCATTTGAGCTATCCCCTAAAATCATTACCTTGTTGGAAGTTTCTCTAAGTTCAGAAGATGAAAAACAGGAGATAGCCACTACAGGTAACACCAAAGTCAACATTGCAACGAACGTTCCCAGAAAACTAGCCCATCTGCCGATAGGGGGATTGCTCTCTCGCTCAGGTACTTCCATAAATTCAGTAGTCAATCAACCTCTCGAGGTTATATCGCTCTATTAAGCACAATTGTAACTACTTTTTTTAAAATTAACCAAAAAACAATATTCTCTTAATTTTGGCTAATTTGTAGAAGATTCTAGAGGTTCTTTAACTATGCGAATATAAAGGTGTTTAAAAGTAGAGCGCAATACCCGAGGTAATCCGAAATCTATAGGTATCATGGCAGTGGGTAATTGCCAATCGCTAACATAAAGCTCTCGAGGATGACTCAAGGGAAATTCAATTTGGGCAATATCACCAATTAAACCTAATTCCTTTTGGGCAACTATTGTAGGGACTAAATCAGGATTGACTGCTAAAATTTCAGCCATCGTTAAATCAAGCGCAAAAACATCTCTAGAGGCTGCCAGAACGCCGAGAAATCTAGGTTCACCATTACTAGGTCCATTGCCTTGATGACCAATAATTCCATCTATGATGGTCAAATCTGGAGCGATTGCCTTTGCAGTTTCTACCAACATTTTGCCAAAGCGCTCGCTGTCTTTGCCAGCTTCCATATGCCACCAGGCTTTCATTTTTCCAGGAACACAGCCAAAAAGGTTTTTAACCCCCAAAGTTATTGTCAGTTGCATATGTGACTTTACTTTGGGCAAATTAATCACTACATCTGCCTCCATGGCTTCTTTAGAAAGTCTCAGATTATTGAAATCTTTATTGTCTATGCCATAGCTTTTTCCATGGAATTCAACTATTGGTAAATTTAACTGCTCTAGCATAGGGAGATAACCATTGGCTTTAGCCACTCCTTTTGCACTGCCAAAAGCTGGGCTATCCCCCAAAAAGGGTTTGCCACCAGCTTCTAAGACCAGAGATGCCACACAATGCAGAATCTCAGCTCTGGTAATGCATTCTTTCCCTGGATTACCTGCTGTTAACAGATTGGGCTTGAGTAAAACCCGATCTCCTCTTTTAACAAAAGAATCTATGCCCCCTAATGGTTCTAGAAGATTCTCAATAGAGATTCTTAGAGATTTTAGATTATATGAGTTTGCTCTCAGGAGACTTACTGTTGATGACATGATTTTTTGGTTTATTAACAATTATATCTTGGGTTTTTGCTGTAGATTCAATAATTAACTAAGATAACTCAAACTCTCTCCTATACATGAACTGCAACATCAACTGGATATGCTGAGGATAGTAAGTCAACACAGAGGTTAATTATGAACGCTAAAGATAAAATAGAAGCAGCAGCTAAAAATGTTGAAGGTAAATTACAATCAGCATACGGAGAAATGACTGGAAATACAGAAGATAAAATTAAAGGCGAAGCCAAGCAAACCCAAGCTAAAATTCAGCAGACAGTTGAAAAAGCAAAGGATAAGTCCAAGGATACTCTTGATGCCCTGTAGGGGCGACAAGTGAGCTAGAAAGATTGTCTAGCAAAGATTATAATGCTTTGGCAGTAAAAAAGGTAGCTTGTTAGTTAATGCTAATGAGCTACCTAATTATTGAAAATTGATTTAATACAAAAGTCGCTTTTATATTAGATGCTTCGTTTCGTAAATAGGTTGTAGACAATGCCAATAAGCACTAAAACCAAAAGCAGGTGGATTAAGCCGCCTCCAATGTGAATTGAGAATCCTATCAACCACAGGATAAAAAGTACAACAATAATAGACCAAGCGAGATCAAACATAATTGCCTCTTCCAATTTTACAAAAGTATTAATTTACAGTAAAAGATTGCAAATATCTTTATTGAAAATATTTCGAATCTCTTCTTTTAGATCTTCTCCGAATTCTTAGAATTTGTTGTAATCAAATCATTTATTTAAGAACTGTTTATCTGAGTCAGGTTAATAATTTTACCTGTAATAGTAATTCTAATAGGGGATTGTTTGATTTTCTGATTGAATTGATTAAATACGATATAAAATTCAAATAAACCTTAACCAGCTAAATCACCAATCAAAAACACAGAGTGATTGAAAGGAGAATTTAATTCGTAATTTTATATTGTACAGTGCCACATTAAATGACGTGACGACAGATTACTGTCATCGGCTGTAATCAACTGCTCATATAAGTTACAGCCATTTTGCACAATTAAAGGTTAGTTTGTATGGAGCCAAATTAGGTGTCGTGTTTAAAAAAGCTTTATATGTTGACCTGACACTTTACGACTAATTTTAATCCCACATTCAGGGTAGTGTCAGGAAGTTTTCCCCACTGGCAAAGGAAGATTTTAAAACGCCCTTTTAGTAAGGGTTTTAACAAAGCGAGTTTTCAGGTGGTGAAAAACTAAAGACACTAATCAGAAAGGAATAAGCAGTAGAAATCCTAGAAAATCCTACTCAACTATCAGGTGAAGATGTCCTGCCTGGTTTCTCTCTGGATTTGAAAAGAGTTATAGGTTAATTAGCTTCATCTAATAACCTTTACAGATATGCCCTGGATTTCTGCCCAGCTTTTATCTCCAGTGACTGCCACTGCATTTCGTATTTTCGCCAATGCTAAACAAGCACGGTCTGCCAATGATAATCCAAGTGGTTTAGTTATTGTCCATAATTCTGCTGTTGTCTCAGCCTGTTCAAAAGTAAAATCAACTATCTCTACACCTAATAGCTGTAATCCAGTGACCACTTGATCTGTAGGGATTTTTCTTTGCCTAGCTTTTTGAATAACCTCAGATAGGTTTATTGTAGAAATTGCGGACTCTGACAAAAGAAGATCTACAATTTCTGAACCTGTCTCATTATGTAAAGAAGCCAGTAATGCTGAGGCATCTAAAATATACTTACTCAATTTCAGCCTCTTTACGACGTTCGAGAATCAGCTCATCAACCATACTGATCTCAGATGGAATTTGCGCAAAAAGCTTCTTGAGCCGATTCAAAACCGCTTTACGGGTTTCTAAAATTAAGCATTCACCTTCAACCCTTGCTACTAATTCAGTTCCTACATCTATCCCTAGCTGCTTACGAAGGTCTGAAGGAATTACCATTCTCCCTTGCTCACCGACACGTAATTTCATATCTGCTATTGTTTTTATGAAGTGTCATAATATTCATATTGTGCCACCTAAATAAATTGTTGGCAAAACTTAAGGTTATGCTCCTAGTTTAAATCGCCCAAACAATTCTCCTGATGCTTCTTGGGTTTCGCGCAAGCTTTGGGATTCTCTATCAACTCAATAAAAAAGCGGTTTTGCTCAGGTTACACCAGAGTTTGTAGTCGAGTTGCGTTCTCCTTCTGATAATTTAGATACTCTCAGAGAGAAGATGCAAGAGTATATCGATAACGGTGCTCTCTTGGGTTGGTTGATTAATCCTCAAGATAATCAAGTAGAAATCTATAGAAAAGGACAAGTAGTAGAACTATTGGAAAATCCTACTGAACTATCAGGTGAAGATGTCCTGCCTGATTTTTTACGAATCGAATGCTCTACCCCTGAGCTACACCGGCAAGCTTTAAAATATAATAGTAAATCAAAAAAATATCTTTATGCAATCACCCAAACAACCCAGACCCTACGATAGGCTGCGCGCTGAGGCTAAAGCTCCATATCGTTATTTTCGCTGGTTTATCTATGTAGCACTTGGTAGTTCTGGCTTGATTGGGGCTATAGTTTTTCTGGTGAAAATCATCTCAGGAAGTGATGTACAAGAAGCTATTCCCAATTTCTTTTTACAAATAGGAGTGATGAGCTTGATGATTTGGTTAATCAGCAAAGATCGCCCTAAGATTCAATCTTAGCTCCCTCACGGTCAATAGCTAGAGTCAATACCTGAGATTTCACTCCTTGGCTGAGCCAGGCTTGCTCAATTGATTTAGCTACATTATCGCTGTAACTAGGAGAAGCTAGAGCTAACAAAGTAGGGCCAGCTCCAGAGATCACAAGGCCATGGGCCTTAGCTTCTATTGCGGCGTTATAGACATTTTCATAACCCTGGATTAATGATTGTCGATAAGGTTGATGAAGGCGATCTTGCAGGGCTTCTTTTAACCATTTAGGGTTAGCGCTTTCCAAGCCCTTAATTAAAAGAGCAATATGACTCATGTTAAATATGGCATCTTGGCGAGAATATTGGCTTGGTAAAACTGCTCTGGCTTTCTCGGTAGAGAGTTTAAATTCAGGAATAGCCAGAATGGGTATAACATCGCTATGCCAGTCAATTTGGCTAATTTGCCAATTACCATCACCGCCAACCGAAAGTTGACAATTGCCAAGTAATGTTGGGACAACATTATCTGGATGACCTTCAATAGAAATTGCCAAATTTCTAATTTCTTTAGGAGTCAATGGATTGCCGGCCATGGCATTACCAGCTAAAAGCCCTCCTACAATTGCAGTAGCAGAACTGCCTAAACCCCTAGCTAGAGGAACATTAATCTCTACCGATATTTTGACTGTTGGGGCAAAGTGATCAATATGCCTATAGAGCTTGAGGAAAGAATGGTAGAGCAGATTGTTTGGCGATAGATCTAAAAAAACGCCTTGTGATTGAGAGCCAGTAATCTCAATGGTATTCTCTTCGGCTGGGGTGAATTTAAAGCGATTGTAAAGAGATAGAGCCGCTCCCAGACAATCAAAACCAGGACCTATATTGGCAGTAGTTGCTGGAACTTTAACTGTGACTTGCTTCATGTGAACTTTTGACCGTAGGATGCTTCGTAATAGGCTTGGTAATCAGCAGATAGCAGTGGTCGCCACCACTGTTGGTTTTCTAAATACCATAATATGGTTTCTCTGATTCCCTGTTCTACAGTTTTCTGGGGAACCCAGCCCAATTCATGTCTTATTTTACTGGCATCAATTGCATAGCGACGATCATGTCCTGGACGATCTTTGACAAAAGTAATCAAACTTTCTGCCGGTTTAACTGGTAAATCTCCAGCTAGTTCATCCATTAGTTTACAAAGTAGATGAACAAGGTCTATATTTTTTACCTCATTGTTACCACCTACATTATAAGTTTGACCAGGAGTTCCCTTGTGAATCACTAGATCAAGTGCCTGACAATGATCCTTAACATAGAGCCAATCGCGGACATTTTGACCATCTCCATATACTGGCAGAGGTTTACTCAATAGGATATTGATGATCATTAAGGGGAGCAGTTTTTCAGGAAAATGGAAAGGTCCATAGTTGTTAGAGCAGTTAGTGATGATTGTCGGCATACCGTAGGTATGATAGTAGGCCCTGGCAAGGTGATCACTACCAGCTTTAGAAGCAGAATAGGGACTATTAGGTGAATAAGGAGTAGTTTCACTAAAAGGAGGATCATTGGGCTCAAGACTGCCATAGACCTCATCAGTTGAAACATGTAAAAAACGATGATGTTCTGGTTTTGCCGATTCGAGCCAATATTGGCGAAAAGATTCAAGTAGAGTAAAAGTCCCTACTACATTGGTTTGTACAAAAGCCCCAGGACCCAATATAGAACGATCCACATGTGATTCAGCAGCAAAATGGGCAACAGTGTCTATATTCTCTTGCTTAAGAAGTTCATCTACCAAAGGGCGATCGCATATATCACCATGGACAAAGCGAAAATTCTCTAGATTTTCTAGATCTTTTAAAGTTGCTCGATTGCCGGCATAGGTAAGGCTATCAAGAACAATTATGCGATCTTCGGGATAATTTTTGGACCAGTGATGGACAAAGTTTGAACCAATGAAGCCAGCCCCACCTGTGATAATAATACGTCTAGCTTTTCTTGTATCGTCTTGAGTCATAACTTAAGTAACATCGCTCCTAGGAGATGGTCATTGATTGGAATTATACCTCTTAGAGAGATCTGGTTTTTGGATTGATTTACAAAAATAATGCGAAAAAAACATACTTTTTGGAAAAGAAGCCCTGTTTTTTGTATATGTATTTATGCAATCATGTCAAACAAAGTTTACAATACTTTACTTTTTCCTTGATATGAGTTAACATAAGCTTTATAGTCCAGAATAATTAATGGATTATCAAATTGCCCCATCTTAAATGGAGTTAGTAACCGTGGAAAATCAACAAACCTGGTCAATGTCTTCCCCAGAGAAAAGGCAGAAAAAAATGAGCCTCCTGTCTCTTCTATTTTTTATGTTGGGGGCTCTAAACATATATGTATACCTGCAAAAAGCCAAGCGTCGCTTTGATTCAGATATTGCCCTATTATTGAGAGTAGGCTTATTGGCAGCTAGCGTTGCTGGTTTACTTGAAGTCTATAGCGCTTTTGCCCTTCCAGTTCAATTTTCCCAAAATTAGTCCTTAATGACCAAGACCGTATTGGCTATAGAAACCAGTTGTGATGAGACTTCAGTTGCCATAGTTAAAGGCCGAACCATTTTAAGCAATATTATCTCATCTCAAATTAAGGTCCATCAGCCCTATGGAGGAGTAGTTCCAGAGCTAGCATCTAGAAATCATCTAGAGCAAATAAATATATGCTTAGATCAAGCCCTGACTCAATCAGGTATCAATTGGTCTGAGATAGATGCTATTGCCTCGACAGCAGCTCCCGGTCTGGTCGGCTCTTTGCTAGTTGGCTTGAGCGCGGCCAAGACCCTATCTTTACTTAAAAAGCTACCTTTTTTAGGCATTCATCATCTCGAAGGTCATCTTTTTGCTGGTTGTTTGGCCCATCCTCAATTAAATCCTCCTTTTCTTTGCCTGTTAGTTTCAGGAGGACACACCTGCTTGATTGCAGTAAAAGATTGGGCAGATTACCAGCTTTTAGGTACTACCAGAGATGATGCAGCAGGAGAAGCCTTTGATAAAGTTGCCCGTTTATTGGGCTTGGGCTATCCTGGCGGTCCAGTAATCGATCGGCTCTCTAAAAAAGGCGATCCCCAATCTTTTAAGCTACCTGAAGGAAAAATCTCTTTACCTGATGGCGGCTTTCATCCCTATGATATGAGCTTTAGCGGTCTTAAGACGGCTGTATTGAAACTAGTGCAAAAATTGGAAGATCCTTTACCTGTAGAAGATCTCTGTGCAAGCTTTCAATTTACAGTTGCCCATTCACTCACCAAAAGAGCTATTAACTGCGCTTTAGATCAAAATTTCACTAAGATTGTAATAGGCGGCGGAGTTGCAGCTAATAGCCAATTGCGTCAACAATTAACCCAATCTGCCCAAAAACATTCTCTAGAGGTGTATTTTCCTCCTTTGGATTTATGCACTGACAATGCAGCTATGATTGCTTATGCCGGGGCAGAGCACCTTTCTAGAGGGCGCATTTCGCCTTTAACCTTGGGGGTATCTTCTCGCATGGCAATCACTGATGTTTTGCAATTATATGATTGGGTTCATTAACCTCAATAAACCAAAGGGAATCACCTCACATGACTGCGTTTACAGAGTCAGAAAGCTTACCAAAACCAAAAGAGTAGGCCACGGTGGCACTCTTGACCCTGCAGCTAGTGGAGTATTGAGTATTGCTCTAGGTGGTGCTACTCGTCTGCTTAATTATTTACCAGATACTAAAAAATACAGAGCGCTGATTCAATTTGGACTAGTTACAAGTACTGATGATTTGGAAGGGGAAATCATTGCCCAAAGACCAGCTAACAAGCTCACTTTAGAGATAATTGAGCCTCATCTAAACCAATTTAAAGGCTTGATCCAGCAAATCCCTCCAGCTTATAGCGCCATTTCAGTTGGTGGAGAGCGCCTCTATCAAAAAGCTCGCAGGGGAGAGATATTTACCGTGCCTGAGCGCCAAGTTAGTATACATGATCTTAACATTTTAGATTGGCAAGAAGGAGATTATCCCCAATTAAGCCTAGAAATTACCTGTGGAAGTGGTACCTATATTAGATCTATTGCCCGCGATTTAGGTGAATCTTTAAATACTGGCGCTACACTTGCTGGATTAGTTCGCTTAGAAAGTGGGGGATTTAACCTTTCTGAAAGTATCTCTCTTGAGGAGCTCTCTAGAAAAATTGAACTGGGAGAATTTTCCCTGATTAGCCCAGAAGTTGCCCTTAAACATCTAAGCAAAATAGAATTATCACCTGAGCTAGCGAAGGATTTTTGTATAGGTAGAAAAATCGAACTAAAAGAAACACCCCCAACTGAGAGGGTGCTAGTTTACAGCAATGATAATTTTCTAGGAATGGGAACAATAGAAGATTTACAGCTTTTACCAAAAATTGTTCTATTTTCCCATACCTAATTGTTGAGCTTTTTGATAGACTTTTCCCTCAGTTAACAATGAAGGTGCGATCACTACCTCAACCTGTTGCATCTGCTTGATAGTTTGAGCCCCCAATGTCCCCATACTTGTCTTGAGAGCGCCTAAAAGATTATGAGTGCCATCATCAAGCTTGGCTGGGCCTATGAGGATATCTTTAATAGTGCCAGTTGTCCCTACATTGATCCTAGTTCCTCTGGGCAGAACTGGACTTGGGGTAGCCATGCCCCAATGATAGCCTCGCCCAGGAGCCTCTTTAGCTCTGGCAATAGGTGAACCGATCATCACGGCATCAGCGCCGCAGGCAATACATTTGCAGATATCTCCGCCTGTGACAATTCCACCATCAGCGATTATTGGCACATATTTACCGGTCTCTGTATGAAAATCATCCCTGGCAGCGGCGCAATCAGCAACAGCTGTAGCTTGCGGTACTCCTACTCCCAAAACACCTCTTGAAGTACAAGCAGCGCCAGGCCCTATGCCCACTAAAATAGCAGCAGCCCCTGCCTTCATCAGCTCCAATGAGACCTCATATGTCACACAGTTGCCGAGCACTACGGGTATGGGCATTTCCTGACAGAATTGAGCTAAATTTAGAGATTCTATCCCATCAGGGCTAAGGTGATTGGTGGAGACCACTGTAGCTTGAATAAATACTATATCAGCACCTGCTTGGGCTACAATTTGGCCATATTTAGCAGCCCCTAAAGGAGTCAAACTGACAGCAGCGATGCCGCCATTTTCCTTAATTTCTTTGATTCTTAGCTCGATTAATTCGTATTTAACAGGTTCGCTGTAGAGAGCCTGCATCAAGCTAACAAATTCTGATTTCCCCACAGAAGCAATCTTGTCCAAGATGGGGTTAGTGTCTTCATAGCGGGTTTGAATACCTTCTAAATTAAGAACTCCCATTGAACCTAATTCTGAGAGAAGAACCGCCATGCGCACATCTACAACACCATCCATGGCGCTGGCAATTATAGGAACTTCTCGTTTGATTGAGCCAATACTATAGCTAGTATCCGCTAGGCTTGGATCTAAAGTGCGCGCTCCGGGAACAAGCGCAATTTCATCGATCCCATAGGCCCTACGGGAGTTCTTACCCCGACCGATAACAATACTCACATTTTTCCTTTTGCTTTGAGATATTAAATATTCACTCTAAAGTTTTTTAGAATAATTGTAAAGGCCAAACCCGAGAGACTCATTTTTTAGATTGCCATGATAGAATTCATATGCTAAGTAATGGCAGTGCCGGCACTCTATACTTTCTAATAATTAACCTCTAAGTATGACCAAAGTTTTAGTATCCGATCCAATTGATCAAATAGGGATTGATATATTGTCCCAAGTTGCCCAAGTTGATGTAAAAGTTGGGTTAAAAGCTGAAGAAATAGTAAAGATAATTCCCGAATATGATGCCTTGATGTTACGTTCGGGTACAAAAGTAACCAAAGAAATTATCGAAGCTGGCAAAGGGCTTAAGATCATTGGCCGGGCAGGAGTCGGCGTAGATAATATAGATGTGCCAGCAGCAACCCGCAATGGAATTATTGTTGTCAATTCACCTGAAGGCAATACTATTGCTGCTGCTGAGCATGCTTTGGCTATGATGTTGGCCCTTTCTCGCCATATTCCAGATGCCGATCTCTCTATCAAAGACAACAAATGGGATCGCAAGAGCTTTATCGGTGTTGAGGTCTACAAAAAGTCGCTAGGAGTAGTAGGGCTAGGTAAAATTGGATCCCATGTAGCTTCAGTAGCTAGAGCAATGGGAATGAAAATTCTGGCATTTGACCCTTTTATCTCGCAAGAAAGAGCTGAGCAACTCGGGGCTACCTTAGTTGATTTGGATACTCTCTTTAGCGAGTCTGACTACATTACGCTACATGTTCCCAAAACTCCAGAGACGGCCCACTTGATCAATGCCGAATCAATTGCCAAGATGAAGCCAACTGTACGCATTATTAACTGTTCTCGTGGTGGGATCATCGATGAAGATGCCCTAGCACAAGCCCTCCAAGAAGAGAGAATCGCTGGGGCAGCTCTTGATGTTTTTGAACAAGAGCCCTTGGGAGAATCTAAATTGCGTTCGCTAAAAAACGTGATCCTCACTCCCCATTTAGGAGCTTCAACAACAGAAGCCCAGGTTAATGTTGCCATCGATGTGGCAGAGCAGATTCGTGATGTTTTGTTGGGTCTGCCAGCTAGATCTGCGGTGAATATTCCAGGACTTACTCCTGAGGTGATGGCAAAACTAGGACATTATCTCAAACTGGCTGAGACATTAGGTACTCTAGTAGGTCAATTAGCTGGTGGAAGAATTGACCAGTTTAATATCTCTTTGCAGGGAGATTTGGCTAGTAATGAAAGTAAACCTATAGTAGTAGCTGCAATCAAAGGTCTACTGACTCCAGCACTTAGAGAAAGAGTTAATTATGTCAATGCTTCTCTAGAAGCCAAAGAGAGGGGGATCAAGGTTATTGAAACTCGAGATGCCTCTGCCCATGACTATTCAGCAACATTACATCTTTCGGCTAGGGGAGATATTGGAGAGCATTCAGTCACAGGAGCTCTGCTCAGTAATGGGGAGATCCGTATAGTAGATCTCGATGGTTTTCCTATCAATGTTCCACCTAGCAATTACATGGTCTTTACCCTGCATAGAGATATGCCCGGTATCATTGGCAATATAGGCTCTCTTCTAGGTAGCTTCAATGTCAATATCGCCAGTATGCAGGTAGGACGAAAAATAGTTAGAGGAGATGCAGTCATGGCTTTAAGTCTAGATGATCCTCTACCTGAAGGTCTACTCTCTGAAATCGGCAAAGTAGCTGGAATCAGAGATGCCTATACCGTAAAACTATAAGGCTTAGGCTATCTATGAGCGTGAACTGGTGGGAAATTGTAGTAAACTGCAATCCCCAATTAGAAGAAACCGTGTATTGGCGATTGGACAATTTCGGTTGTTCAGGTACCGCAGTAGAGATCAAAGATGGGCTTTGTATTATCAAAGCCTATATTGCTCAAATTAAGGTTGAATCTGACGCTATAGTAGCCCTTGCTGATTTGTTGAAGCAGGATGCTGTTTCCTTAAATCTGGACAATCAACTCGAAGTGAGTTGGTCAACTGTCGAGGAACAAGATTGGGCCAATAGCTGGAAACAATATTGGCATCCAACTCCTATTGGATTAGAGTTGATTGTCTATCCTGCTTGGTTAACCCCTTCACAAGATACTAATGAGATAATACTAAGATTAGATCCTGGCAGCGCTTTTGGTACCGGTACTCACCCTACCACTCAGCTTTGCTTAGAATCTCTGACTGCATTATTACTAGATCATCCTGAGAATATGGTGATCGCCGATATTGGTTGTGGCTCAGGTATTCTCTCAATAGGATCTCTGCTTTTAGGAGCAGGCAAAGTGTACGCAGTTGATACAGACATTCTAGCTGTAAATGCCACCAAAAGCAATGCTGAGCTCAACCTGATTGCCCCTGATTCTCTCTATGTAGCCCAAGGAAGCGCCGCAGATTTAGTCAAGATGCTACCGCAAGGAGTAGATGGTATAGTTTGCAATATCTTAGCTGAAGTATTGATAGATTTAATGGCTGAGCTTTCTCAATTGTCCAAACCTAAAAGCTGGGCCGTTCTCAGTGGTCTACTCATCAATCAAGCAGAACAAGTAAGCCAAAGTGCCAAAGAAAATGGCTATTTAGTTACCGCAATCGCTCAAAAAGAGCCCTGGTGTTGTCTAGAACTGTATCGCGTAGCTAATTGAGCTCCTCTGGACCTTTAAGCTGAGGTTTCAAGACAGTAGGAATTTTGGTTATGATTTCCTGAGCGATTTGATCAGCGCTTTGACCTTGATTCTGCTTGATAGTTAAATCAGCCTGCTGGTAAAGCAGTAGTCTTTTTTCTAAGATCTCGGCAAGCACTTGGGCAGGATCATCTACTTGCAATAGAGGACGATTTTTATCATGCGATAGCCTAGAGATTAAGATTTCTATTGGAGCATCGAGCCAGATAATCAAACCATGGCGCAGATAACTCCAGTTATCCCTACGCAAGACAATACCACCACCAGTTGCTACAACAGTTCTGGTATAAGCAGAGGTTTCTGCTAGAACTTGGCTTTCTAATTCTCGGAAAAAAGCTTCGCCTTGCTGGTTGAAAATATCCTTGATGCTCTGTTTGCTGATTTTTTCAATCAAATTATCAAGATCAATAAAGCGATAGTTTAGTTTTTTGGCAAGTTTATGGCCGACGGTGCTCTTGCCAGATCCCATCATGCCAATTAAATAAATACTGACACCTTGTAACAATTATTCTTTGTCTCCTATGTGTGAAAAATATATCTTTTCAGTTTCGCATAATTTCTTCTAGCAGCAAGAAATGTTAAGATTACTTGAATCTCTAAGTGATATTTGATTTTTTATGAATTCACCTTGGCAATGGCTGACCCTAGCTAACTTTTCTGCTCAACAGTGGCAAGAAAGTAGTCGGCTGCATAAATTAGTTGGAATTTGGCGCTCTTTTCGTCAAACCAGTTATTTGATGCAATGGGATTACGCTATTGCTACTGCCCTTTTGGCTATTGTCATAGGTTTGAGTCCTTTTGTGCCTACAGCTTTGGTGGGGGTTTTGCTCTCGGCAGTTGCTATATATTGGTTGATTTTGACCCTTTCAGGTCCCCAGCGCTTTCAAATTACGCCTATTCATATCCCAGTGATGCTTTACTGGGCGATTGCCAGCGTTGCTACAGCTTTTTCGCCCGTACGCGCTGCTGCTTTAGAAGGTTGGCGCAATACCACTTTATTTGTTTTGCTATTTTCCCTAGCGGCTGTAGTATTTCGCAATCGTCGTTTGGCTAATATTTTATTGACTATCTTGCTATTGGTTGCCTTGATTGTGAGCACCTACGGGCTATATCAATCCATCCACGGCGCTCCTCCTCTAGCTACCTGGAATGATCCAGCCTCTCCTATGGCTAAGCATGAGAGAGTCTATAGCTATTTAAATAACCCCAATTTACTAGCGGGGTATCTGTTGCCGGCCATTGCTTTGAGTTTGGCAGCTTGTTGTAGTTGGACCAGATTGATACCTAGGCTTTTGGCTATCTTGATGACTCTAGTTAACAGTATCTGTCTTTACTTTACTGATAGTCGCGGTGGCTGGATTGGTTTTTTCTTGCTTTTTACAACCTTTGTACTTTTAAGCTACTCAGCTTACAATCATCTATTACCTCGCTTTTGGAGAGTATCACTGATTCCTCTGGTCTTCGGTGGTTTAGCTACTTTGCTGATATTAGCTTTTATCTTCGTTGAACCACTGCGTTTGAGGTTATCGAGTATATTTCTCGGTAGGGGAGATAGTAGTAATAATTTCAGGATCAATGTCTGGCTAGCGGTCCTGAATATGATCAAAGATCGTCCTATTTTGGGTATAGGTCCGGGGCATGGTACTTTTAATAAGATCTATCCTCTCTATATGCAGGCTCGCTACAGCGCTCTTGGCGCCTATTCCATCTACCTTGAAACTGCTCTTGAATTGGGAATTATTGGGCTATTGTCTTTTCTCTGGTTGATTGTAGTAACCATTGGAACTGCTGTTAAAGAGATTGTCAAAACCGGAAATTTCTGGTTGATTGGCGCAGTAGCAGCGCTAGCTGGCATGCTGGGACATGGCTTTGTCGATACTGTCTGGTACCGTCCAGAGATTCATGTGATCTGGTGGATTCTAATAGGCTATATCGCCAGCCAATATCCTCAAAAAGCCAATCTCAGCGCTTCATCGCCCGAGCCATCTCTCTTTGATCATCGCGGCGTTTAATATCCTCGCGTTTATCGTGAAGTTTCTTACCACGGCCTACTGCTATAGATAGCTTAATCCAACTGTCTTTGAAATACATTTTCAGTGGAACTAGGGTTAGACCTTTTTGCTCTACCAACCCTATGAGCTTATTGATTTCTTTGCGATGTAAGAGCAGTTTTCTGGTGCGACGAGGATCATGGTTAAAATAAGCACCGCTACCTTCATAGGGTGATATATGGACATTGAGCAGACAGGCTTCACCCTTACGGATCAGGGCATAGCCATCAGCCAAATTAACTTTGCCTGCTCTTATTGACTTGACTTCGGTTCCTAACAGCTCTATCCCCGCTTCATAGGTTTCCAGAATTTCGTAGAGATACCTAGCTTTGCGGTTATCACTGATAGTTTTGATTCTAGCTTGATTGTCTTGTTTACTCATATCTTACCAGCATATCAAAATTGACTATTGTTGAGATCTTGAGTGAGAATTTGATATTGATCTTCATCAAAGGTTCCTTTGACAGTCACAACTAAGGCCTTTATGAGAGCCTGGGCTTTAAGAAGAGTTTCTTGGTATTCAGCTTCAGCTTGAGACATAGCCACAATACCACCGCCAACGCCAATTGAAGTGCCTTCTGGGGTGATTACAGCAGTTCGTATTACTATATTAAGATCGCAGGTGCCATTGAGTGCTAAATAGCCAATCGATCCAGAATAAATACCTCTACATTCTTGTTCGAGGCGATCTATAATTTCCATCGTTCTAAGCTTAGGTGCGCCGGTCATTGAACCACCTGGCCAAACTGCCTTTAAACAATCAGTCACATCCAATTTGGCTCTTAAACGGCCTCGCACAGTAGAAACCATTTGATGAACAGTGGCATAGGTCTCAATATCCATCAATTTGGGAACTTGAACTGTGCCAATTTCACAGACTCTACCTAAATCATTGCGCAGCAAATCTACAATCATCAGATTTTCGGCGCGATCTTTTTCGCTATTGCGTAAACTTTCTCGCATTAATTGATCTTGCAAGTTTGTTTCTCCTCGCTTTATAGTTCCCTTGATTGGTTTACTTTGGGCCCAATTATTGCGATCAATTTTGAGAAAAGACTCTGGAGATGAGCAGATCACAGCTACTTCGCCAAAGCGCAAATAAGCCGCATAGGGGGCAGGATTGCTACGACGTAGGTTGAGGTAAAATCGCATTGGATCTGGTCTAACTGGAGTCTTAATCTGATTAGTGAGACAGACTTGATAGCTTTCTCCTTTATAAATTTCTCTGAGACATTGCTCGATATCGCTGATATAGTTCTGATATGAACGGCTCAGAACAAAAGTGACAGGCTCTTCAAGAGAACTTTGGCTCACTATTTCTGGAATTGGACAGAGATTTTCCATTTGTTTGATAATCTGCTCAAACCAGAATTCAGCTTGATTTTGCTGATCTTGCCCAACTAGGCATACTAGATAAATTACTTTCTCTAGGTGATCTATTGCTAAAAAGCGATCAGCAAATAATAGTGAAGCATCAGGCAAAGGAGATCTATGCAATAATCTTGAGCCACATTCAGCTTTAAGTTCATAGCCCAAATAGCCTACAAAACCGCCGTTAAAATCAAAGGGAATTGTCTCAGAATTACAACTTCTTTTGGCAATTTCACTTTTGAGATAGTCAAAAATATTTTCACTTTGAGCTTGAGTATGATGCTCTACTAGAAAACTATTAGCTCCCTGCCCATCACCCATAAAAGAAAAACGAGAAAGCTCGTTACTATCCAACCAGAAGGCAGGATTTGACTGTCCATAGATATTGCAAAATATTAGCTCTGGATCATGGTAGAGATCTAGCTTTTTGCTATAGAGTTGCAGATTAGGCATAACTTTGCCCAAGAGCAGCTACTAAACCCTCTAAAGTATATTGCCCAGCTTCAATATCCACCCGGGCAAAGTATTTTTGACAGGCTTTGGAAGTCTCAGGGCCTATTGAGGCTAAACTAACTCCTTCTAAAAGCTCTAAAGAAAAACTTGGAATATGTTTCTCAAATAAATGATAACTATTGGCTACGGTCTTGGAACTAGCAAAGGTGATGATATCAATTTGTCGATTGATCAGAGCTTCTTTAACTTTATCTGGGATATCTTTGGGAGATTTAGACTCATAGGCAGCTACTTCTACCACTTCGGCTCCGCCTTTAGTGAGCTCTTTAACCAAAATGTCCCTGCCGCCACTTTCGACCCGGGGAAAGAGGATTTTTTTACCGCGCAAATCTTCAGGAAAATTCTCAACTAGAGAGTCGGCAATATAATCTGGAGGAGTAAAATCTGGCCTGATTCGCTCTTTTATTAAATATTCGGCTGTTTTTTTGCCAACTACTGCTATTTTGAGACAGGCTAAGTCCCTGAGATCTTTGGATTGTTTGACTAGTCTATTGAGAAAATACTCTACAGCATTAGCTGAAGTGAGAATTAACCAATCGAACTGTGGCAATTTTTCTAAAGCTTGATCTAATGGTTGCCAATAAGAGGGTTCAGTAATTTCCAATGCTGGCATATCCAGAACATCTGCCCCTTGGGATTGCAAAAGTTCTCTAAAGATTTTAGAGCCTTCGATTGCCCTGGTTACTAGGATCTTTTTACCAGCCAATGGCAGAGAATCACACATCAATCTTTCTCCTGCTACGACTTCACCGATCACAATGATACAGGGTGACAAGCTCAATCCGGCTACCTTGGCTAGGATATCTTGCAACGTAGCGCGGTAGATTTGCTGATTACTTCTGGCACAATTGCAAATGATCGCAATTGGCAAATCAACTCGAGAGCCGGCTCTAAGAAGTGATTCTACAATTTTGGCTAAAGTTGCCCCGCCCATTAAAACTACCAAAGTATCTAGTTTGGCTAGAGTGTTCCAATCTAGAGAATCTGGTTGATGACCACTCAAAATGGTAAAAGAGCCAGATCTTTGGAGATCGCTCAAAGCAATCCCAGCAAGCATAGGAGCAACCAGCGCGCTAGATAGCCCTGGTATTATCTCAAAGTGACAGCCGGCATTTTTGAGAGCTTTAACCTCTTGAATTATTCTGCCAAAAACAAGGGGATCCCCACTTTTAAGTCTTGTAACTTGTTTTCCTGCTAAGCAATATTTAATTAATATTTGATTAATTTGCTCTTGAGAGGAGCTTTCTTGAGATCCTCTTTTACCCATCTTTATTTTTAAACAATAGTCAGTGCAACAATCAAGTAAAGCTGGATCTACAAGGGCATCATATACCACAACATCAGAACTAGCTAAAATCTCCTTAGCTCTGGTAGTTAAATAGCCTATTCCACCGGGACCAGCTCCAACAATGTTAACTTTCTTGACATTTGTAAGATGCATATTTGCTTTATCTTTCTAAGGCATGTTCTTGTAAAACTTCCAGTGGAACATATTTTAGAGTCGATTCATGAGTAGATTCTAAAAATATAGGCGGGGCAAATCCAGCATCCAATGCTTCTTTCCACCTCGCTGCGCATAGACACCAGCAGTCTCCATCTTTAAGTCCAGGAAATTGATAGGCAGGCATAGGAGTGCTTAAATCATTGCCCATAGACTTGCTGAACTCTAAAAACTTGTCATCAACTCTAGCGCAAACCGTATGAACTCCAAAATCTTCTGGACCACTATGGCAACTTCCGTCGCGATAAAAACCGGTCAAAGGCGACCTACAACAGACTTTCAAAGGACTTCCTAGAACATTAAGCTGCTGACTCATTCCTAACCTCAAATGACTATCTGGAGAAAATAACTAAGTATTTTTATCCTTGATCATAATTTATATAAGAAATAATTGCAAATAATATAAGAAATTATAATATACAAAGTACTTGCAAGTATTTTTGTTCATTGATACACTGGAGATCGGTGATGCAATGTATACAACTTGGCAATCACTCACAGCTCAATTTCACAACAGATCAAATCTATGGAACCATTAACCCAAGCACAGAAAGAGTTATACGATTGGCTTATTGAGTATATAAGAACTACTCAGCATGCCCCGTCGATTCGTCAAATGATGAGGGCGATGAATTTAAAATCGCCTGCACCTATTCAAAGTCGTTTAGAGCGATTGAGATCGAAAGGTTATATTGACTGGACAGTTGGTAAAGCCAGAACATTGAGGATTTTAAGACCAGAACCTCAAGGAATACCTATTTTGGGTGCAATTGCAGCAGGTGGTCTAGTGGAGCCATTTACTGAAAGTGAAGAGAGATTAGATTTATCTAATTTGCAGCATTCTAACTTCTACTCACTCAAAGTTACGGGCGATAGCATGATTGAAGTTCATATTACTGAAGGGGATCACATTGTCCTGCGTCCACCTGCAGAAAATGAAGATATCAAAAATGGCACCATTGTAGCAGCCCGCGTAGATGGTGAAGGAGCAACTCTCAAGCACTATCACAAGGATGGAAACAAGATCACCTTAAAACCATCCAATGGCAAATACAAGCCCATAGAGGTTGCTGCTGATAAAGTAGATGTTCAGGGTGTTTTAGTTGGCGTTTGGCGCGGCGTCTAGTCAATTGTACTTAATATAAGTCATATTTGAGAAGCACGCAGGCAATAGAACCGTTGTAGAGGGTGTAGCGGGATGAACTCCTCAGTCCAATTACCTTAGCTAACTCTCTATTGCCTGTAAGCACATAGGCGCTCCAACCCTTGAAACGTTGTTTCAAAACATCTCCCAATTGTCGGTAAAGGTCTCGGAGATCTTCACTATCTCCTATTCTTTTACCGTAAGGGGGATTACAGATCAAAATTCCTTCATTGGCTTTGGGTTCAACATCAGCTAGGGCTTTTCTTTGAAATTCAATTTGTCCTTCAAGTTTACAAAGATGAGCATTGCTCCTTGCCTGCTGTAGAACACTTAGTTCTAAATCACTTCCGATAATTGGAGCCCGGAGAGTCTTTAAACGACTTTCCAAGGCTTCTTTTTTTATTTTTTGCCATAGTTCGCTCTGGAAATCCAACCAGCTTTCAAAACCAAAGCTCTCTCTTGATAATCCAGGGGCAATGTTGAGTGCCAATAGGGCAGCTTCTATAGGCAAAGTACCCGAACCACAAAAAGGATCATAGAAGGCAACTTTTCCGTTATATCCACTAATTTGGATAATTCCTGCAGCTAGAGTTTCTTTTAGAGGTGCCAAGCCCATAGCCAAATGATAGCCACGGCGGTGCAAGCTTTCTCTTGAGCTATCAAGACTGATTGTGCAAACATTTTGGTCAATGTGGGCATTAATCAGCAAATCTGGAAATTTGAGATCAATGTTTGAACGTTTACCAAAGCGATCTTTTTGTTGATCGACAATGGCATTTTTAATTCCCAGCGCAGTGAAATGGGTATGGTTGAGCTGATAATTGCTCCCAGTGCATTGAACAGCAAAGCTTTGTTCTACAGTTAAATACTCTGACCAATCCAGTTTTTTAACCTGGGAGTAAAGCTGCTCGGCTGTAGCGCATCCAACTTGGAAAATGGGCATCAAGACTTTAAAGATTAATCTGCTCCAAAGATTAACTTTGTAGAGTAAGGCTTGATCTCCTTGAAAATGAACTCCTGTCACAGTTGTTCTAACTTCTCTAGCACCAAGGGTTTCCAGCTCTTTAGCAGCGACTTCTTCAAGTCCTTTGGCGACAGTAGCAAAATAGGATCGATCCATAAGAAAAAAAAATAAGGGAGATGATTCTCCCTCATTGTCTCTATTTATTGTTTATTGTGTCTATTTTTTGACCATAGCATTTTTAACAACTAAGTCTTTATTGAGCTTAAGTTTAAAATCGGTTCCTTTATTAATCACAACTTCTCCACCAGGACTAGTCAAAACAAAGGCAGCAGCAGAAGTTACTCCAGTTCCGGTAGGCAGTCCAGCTTTTTGACCTAGATAGTGCCCTGCAACAGCCCCTGCAGTCAAAATAGCTACGTTACGTAGTAAAGTTCCCTGGGTTTGCTTTTCTAACTTGGTATTGACCAAAGTGGCGTCTATAAATTGACCTTGTTTGTTTTTGAAGATAATGTCATCAAACACTAAGTGTAAAGAAGCCTTTTTGCCTCTTTGCGCTTTGACTACATCCTCAACGTGTCCTTCAATAATGGCACCTTTTAATAGTGGATTACCACCAAAAAGGGGAGTTGATACTTTGAGGGTAAATTTATCGTTGTTATGTGCATTACCACTAGATATTTTCTTGGTTAGTTTGCCAGTAAATACGGTTCCCGCTTTGATTAGAGCAGTAGTAGTAGCCGGAACAGTAGATTTTACGGCGGCTGGGGCTGTAGTAGTTGCTGTAAATGGTTTTACGTTTGCCGGAGTAGCAGTAGGAACAATTGATTTTACAGCTGAGGGAACTGTTGTAGTCTGTGCAAGAGAATAGCCCATTGGCGCTACAAGAGCAGTAGCTAGAGTTAAGGAAATTGCAGCGTGATGTTTTTTCATTTGTCTTGATTGTATAAGTTTAAAGGTTTGTATTTTAAAACAAATCTTAATAAATGTACAGTAATTTTCAGTAAAATTCAACCACTGGTATTTTAAAGATCACAAAATTACTGATTTTTTTTTATCGATGAATTACTACTGCTGTTTTGATTGCGGTCCACTCAAAGAGACGCTTGGCATCAAAGATCGCAACATTGATGCAACCTCTACTGACAGCTGTACCAAATTGGTTGTGCCAATAAGCGCCATGAACAGCATAGTCCTTGTAGTAATACATTATATAGGGCACATTGGCAACATCATAATCATTGCCACGCATTCTCCCAACAAGCTGCTTAGATTCAATGGCAAATAATCCATCAAGAGTAGGAGTTGAGGGTTTGCCTGTAGATACATTAGTATTAAAAACTTGCTGATTTCCTTGCCAAGCAGTTAATTTTTGAGTTGTTAAATTTATTTCAAGCCATCGTTTTTGAGACTTTTGCAGTTGGGACATTTTGTAGGTAATCTTTTGAGGAACTACAGCCAAAGCGTTACCAATAAAAAACAAACTGACTAAAGTAGTTCCAAAAAATAACTTAGAAAAATGTAGAGCTGTTCGCTTTAAAAAGATACGCTTCATTAAACTTACTACTTGTACTTAAATTCCTTTTCTGGAGTGGTGCTAACAGTTATATTGATTCCCCATTGAAGAATACTTTTTTTCTGCATATCGATTATGGGAACCATATAGACGAAAGCAACTGCTTGAGGCTTTTTGATACCATCTACGATCACTAATTTATCCACAGTAATTGCATCGTGATTTAGCCAATTAGCGGGGATTTTTGTGGGGATTTGACTTGTTGGAATATTGAGATCTTGTAACTTTTTTGAAAGAGTACTTTTATCTAGTTTTTGAGGAATAATCTTTCGTTGCTCGATTAATGTAAGATAGCCATCAAGAGCATCATTTACTTTTTTTTGGTTTTGATTTCCTAAAGAGAGAGTCTGAGAAATTACGGTCGTAAAGAAAGTCAGAGCAGCTTTTTTTTGGTTTGGCTTAAACTTGTAATTAGGCAGAAAAGTTGAAGTGATGACCTGATTGCCTTGCTCAACAGACATATCAAATAAACCAAACCATTTGTCATTTTCAGTATATTGACAATTCCAGCGTTTGTTTTTCTCTCCCTTGACAGGTTCTAGTCCTAAACCATGAGCCAGTTGGCTCCAGAAATCATGCTCGGTAGCTTTTGGCTCATCTTTAGAAGAAGAGTTTTTTACCACAACTTGCTGGCAAATATTTTCAATTAAAGATTTGCTTTGAGTGCTATGGCTTTCTAGAAATATTGCCAAAAGAGCTGCTAAAACATAGCAAAATTTAAGATATTTCATTGTTACTTTCGAAAACGGTATAACAAAAGAAAAGCTCCACCAAAGACCAATATGCCTGGCAAGAAAGAGGGTTCAGGAACTTCTTGAATTGGTGGAATGATGGGCTCAGGCGTTGGAGTTGGGGATGGATTTGATGATGGCGCCAGAGGACTAGAAGAAGAATCATTCAATAGTAAAGCAATAATACCAGCAAGTGCCAAAGCGCCAATGATCGGGAGCATGATCGAGGAAGCTGAAGTTCCTGTTGTGCTTCCAGCATCTGGAACAATAGCCTGAGAAGGCGGATTGGCAATAATATTGCCACTATCTGGAACAATCACATCACGAGCGGCCGGAGGCACTTCAATTAGTCCGCCTAAAGGAAGTAGCAAAGGCGCTGGAGCTGAAAGTGGCATTGCTCCACTGATGAGCAATGATCCTTGAGAAGATAGCCCAGCATCAAACTGTTGTCCTGAGCCTAAATTAAGGTTCATAGCAAAAGCTGGACGCGTAAAGACAAATAAACCTATAAATGACAAAATTTGCAGAATCTTCATGAAAATTTACATTTATATATATTACTAATTCAAGGCTTTAAGTAATTATATAATTTCGAGACTAAAGTTGTGGTATTATAGCTCGAACTAATAATGCAAATCTCAGAGATATAAAGTCTAAAGATTTTTGTTCGGAGTCAATCCTTTTCCAGGTTTTTGAGATAAAGTATTTTTGTTATGGGCTAGATTTTCTAAATTATATTTTTACCAAACTTGACCTAGAGCTCGATAATTTTTGTCTTGTATGTAGCTTAATTTATTAAAACTCAAGAAAAAATAATTTTGAGATAAGCAAATAACAAATCAAGATTTGCCTGAGAGTTTCTATAGCCAATATAGCCATCAGGTCGGATCAAATAGAGACAGTCTTTATTTGCTCCATAAAGACGATGAATTGTGCCATCAGAATCAAATAAAATGTCTTTATCTGTCCGATTAGATATTATATGAACACAGATGTTCTTATTATAACTGGTTGATATAGTATCTCTTATGTTTGAAAGTTTTTTGTAGGTTTGTTCGTTAGGCTCTTTTCCTGTAAATAACAGAAGAACATATTTAGTAGTTTGTAGTAGTTTAGAAAAATTTACAATCTTTTCCGAAGTATTGATCAAAATTCCACTACAGGTAGCTCTATCACCAGAGCAAAGCATAGAGGCAGGTAGCCATTCTGCTGGTATTAGTTCTGGCGGAAGTAAATGGAAAAGGAGAATCTAGCTCACTAGAAGAATATTTCTGGAGGAGTTGCATCTTGGGTGTATAGATTGCATTAGATGTACAGACAACTCTGCTTAATCTATCGAAAGAACTATCTTGCCAGTTGTAGAGCCTTTTTCTAAAACTTCATGAGCCTTAGCTGCTGATTCTAAAGAATAAGTCTCGCTCAAATGAACATTTAGTTTTCCTTGATCAATCAAACTAGCAGCTT
>CAISPN010000098.1 GCA_903887375.1 uncultured cyanobacterium | reverse complement strand
TAGCTTCAGCGTGGGAAAATTACAAAATATTTGATAACTTTCAGAATTAGCCGGTAAAACTATGACTTTCAATCGTCGTCAATTCGTTCAAATGCTAATTTTGGCAACTCCAGCAATAGGAAGCTTTCCTAAGTTTGCATATGCTCAAACTCCGACTGGCCCTTATAGTCTTCCTCCACTGCCCTATGCCTATGACGCGCTAGAGCCTTATATAGACCGTGAAACCATGCAGTTTCACCATGACAAACACCACCAAGCCTATGTCAATAATCTAAATTCAGCGCTCAAGAAATATCCAAACTTGCATGATCAAAGCATAGAGCAGTTGATCTTAAATCTAGACAAGCTTCCTGCTGATATTCGCACCACTGTAAGAAATAACGGTGGCGGAGATCTTAACCACACTATGTTTTGGCAGATAATGTCACCTACAGGAAAAAGAGAGCCTTCTGGGCAATTAGCTAGAGCTATTGAGGCTAAATTTGGTAGCTTTGATGAATTCAAAAATGCATTTACTCAAGCTGGTCTTAAGGTTTTTGGTAGTGGCTGGGTTTGGTTAGTACTAGATAAATCAGCAAATCTAGATATCATGACCACAGCCAATCAAGATAGTCCCTTGCTCAGCGGGTTCTATCCTATTATGGGCAATGATGTTTGGGAGCATGCCTATTACTTAAAGTACCGCAATTTACGGGCTGAATATCTAAAACAGTGGTGGAATGTAGTCAATTGGGACGAGGTATCGCGTCGCTATCTTCAAGCAAAAAAAGCATCATAATTTAAAACTAGCTCTTTTTAAAATAAAGATCATAGAGCTTTTGATAGGTACCATCTTCTTGTAACTCTAGTATTGCAAGATCTATCGATTTTTTTAGATTGGATTTGGCAGAGTAAGCAATACCATAACCCTTGGGATTAATTGGTTCGCCTACTAGAGTAACTTTGCCCAAACCCTGATGTATTGCATAATTCATCAAAACCAAAGAATCAAGCATTATGGCATCTACTTTACCAGAGAGGAGATTGTCATAAACTTGTTCTTGTGAATTTAATTCTATGGCTTTGATATTGTATTGTTCAAGCAAATTAGTTGGTACTGTATTTTTAGTAGTGGCAATAGTTCTTCCTTGAAGATCACTGAGCCCCCTGATATTACCCCTTATATGCTGGAGGGTCATCTCACTAGTCAAGCTAGAGCTCAGGTAAATTAACATAACAGTGGCAATAAAAACCCAAACAAAAGATACAAGGCGTGATAGAGCATTTTTGGGATAGTCCATCTGCTGGCCAAACAAGGTAGTTAAAGACCACCAGAAAGCCTCAAAAATTCCTGGAAAATATTCTTTAGGAATCAGCAGATCTTGATCATCTTGACGGTTATGCTCAAATAACCAGACTAGATGGGCGATAATCAGCGAGAAAATCACACCAACTGCTAAAAAAATCAAAGTAAAACCCAATAGTTTTGGAACAACAATTGTCAACAAATTGTGTAAATAAGATAGAGGCGTTTGGTCCATATCGCCTGAGAATGAAGGAACCATAATCCCTAAACCGCTATTGTAGATAGGATAGGAAAAGTTCAAAATCTTTGCCTGCGCCGAGGTGATAGCAATAGCGCCAATTGCCAAATCTACTTGATCTTTGGCTGTAGCTTGCAATAGTTGATCTAGGTTACTATATTGTTTGAAATGATACTCAAGAGCTAGTTTGCTCGCTATTTCACGCCAAAGCTCAATACTAAAGCCAGATAGTTCATTTGCTTTTTGGATGACAATGGGACTAGCTAGATAAGTGCCAATGCTGATCATCTGGCTTTCGGGCATACTCACTACTTTTATGCTGGTCTAAAAAGGTGGTTAAACTCAGGATCATAGAGGCGTGAGCGCTTAGATAGAGAGGCATTTAAAGCCGGGCTTATGATGTATAGAGTTGTGCGAATCAATTTATTTTCTTGGCTAACCTTGCTCATCTGCTCAAGAGGTACTAACCAAAACCTTTCATCAGGCCAGCCTACCCTAAAGCAGATTGCCACTGCTGTATCGGGTTGATAATGTTTGAGTAGTTCGTTTTGGGCTTTTTCGATATGGCGCGCTGCCAAATAAAGACAGAGACTGGCCTGGTGCGCTGCCAAGCTAGCTAGATCTTCTTGCGGGGGAACCGTTGAGGCCGCTCCAGTGACCCTGGTGAGAATTATTGTCTGAACCAGTTCCGGTACTGTCAATTCTACTCCTATTTTGGCCGCAGCTGCTTGATAGGCTGAAATACCTGGGATCAATTCAAAGGGAATCTCTAGAGTAGTGAGAGCTCGCATTTGCTCGTAGATGGCGCTATAGAGAGTCAGATCGCCTGAATGAAGGCGTACTACTGAAAGCCCATTTCTAACCTTTTCGGCCATTATCGGAATAATTTCCTCTAGGGTTTTATTCCCAGTGGCAATCAGCTCACCGATACAATCTTGTAAAATTTGCTTGGGAACAAGTGAATCAGCATAGAAAATTGCATCAGCTTGCGAGAGAATTCTGGCCGCTTTGACTGTTAACAGTTCAGGATCACCAGGGCCTGCCCCAATGATATAGACAGCAGGTTTTAAAATTGTTTTATTCACTATGGGCAATATCCGGTAAACGACGTTTAAAGAAATACAGTTGAAGTAATCCAAAGACCCCCAGTGATAAAAGAATCAAACTGACAATTTGGGCAATTCTCAATGGACCCAACATCAAGCTATCTGTACGTAATCCTTCAATCCAGACTCGCCCAAGGCTATAGGCTACCAAATAGACTAAAGAGATGGTACCAACTTTGAGGGTACTACCATGTTTGAGACCCCAGAACAACAAATATAGCAATATAGCAAAGACCATTAAATTCCAAAGCGATTCATACAAAAAAGTCGGGTGAAAATATGCATATTGTAAATAGCCAGCTGGTCGATTTTCAGGAGCAATAAAGAGTTTCCACGGTAAATTTGTAGGAGAGCCAAAGGCCTCAGAATTGAAAAAATTGCCCCAACGTCCTATAGCTTGGCCTAGTGCTAGAGATGGAACTACAAGATCGCTTAATTGCCAAACCGAAATTTTATGCCACCTGGCAAAAAAAATTGTAGCTATAGTACCACCTAAGATTGCCCCATGGATGGCAATTCCACCTTTCCAAATAGCGATAATATCTTGTGGATGTTGGCTATAGTCTTGCCATTGAAACAATACATAATACAATCTAGCACAGGGGATTGCCGCTATTACCAGCCAAATCCCCAGATCTCCAATTAGTTCTGGATTGACATTGCGGGCTTTGGCAAGATATTGCGACAAATTCACACCCAAAAGAACCGCCATGGCAATCAAAAAACCATACCAGCGAATAGTTAAAGGCCCTAAGTGCAGTAACTCAGCTCCTGGTGATTGAAATTGAAAAGCAAATAACATCATAAAATATCTAATTAATATTCAAACCAACTACTGGCAATAGGCATGCGCCAGCCACTGCCAAAAGCCCGCTCACTAATCTTTAAACATGGGGGGGCTTGTTTTCTTTTAAATTCAGATTTAAAGACCAGATTCATCACTTTAGATACAGTTTGAATATCATAGCCAGCGGCAATAATTTCCTCTTTGCTTTGGCGCTTTTCGAGCATACGTAAGAGAATCTCATCTAGTATCTCATAAGCAGGTAGGGAGTCTTGATCTAATTGCCCTGGTTTTAATTCAGCGCTAGGTGGTTTAACTAATATATTGTGAGGGATGATTTCTTTTTGACGGTTTAACCAGTTGCAGAGTTTGTAAACCTTAGTCTTGGGTAAATCTGCAATAGCTGCCAATCCCCCATTCATATCCCCGTAGAGGGTGCAGTAGCCTACCGCCATTTCGGATTTGTTGCCAGTAGATAAGAGCAAATAACCAAATTTATTAGCTAGTGCCATCAAGAGATTACCTCGGATGCGCGATTGAATATTTTCTTGAGCTATGCCAAATTCTGGATCTTTAAGTATAGGTAATAATGCCAAATCATATTGATGCATCAGGCTTTCTATTTCAATAATGTGGGATGAGATACCCAAATTTTTGACTAACTGCTGGGCATCGGTGATTGAATGCTCTGAACTATAAGGAGAGGGCATCAGTAGCGCTAGAACATTGGATGAACCTAGTGCTTCTTTGGCTATAGCAGCTACTAAAGAAGAGTCAATTCCACCACTAAGACCCAAGATGACTTTACTAAAGCCGCTTTTTTGGGCATAGTCTCTAACTCCTAGAACTAGAGCTGACCAGATTTCTTCTTCTTCTGATTGCGCTAAATTTTCTAGCTCACCTTGCTCTAGCTCACAAGAAAAATCAATAATTTTAAAATCTTTCTGAAAACTTTTAGCTTGTAGCAGGCATTTTCCCTCTTGGTTAAAAGCCATGCTAGATCCATCAAATATCAGCTCATCATTGCCGCCAACTTGGTTGGTATAAATGATGGGCAAATGATATTTTTTCGCTCCAGATTGCAGCATTTGCTTTCTAAGTTGGTGTTTGTTGAGGCAATAGGGTGAAGCTGAAAGATTAATAATGAGGTCTACATTTTCTTGAGAGAGCTCATGGAGTGGGTTAACTTGATAGCTCTTTTTGCTCCAGAAGCACTCATCATTCCAGAGATCTTCGCAGATTGTTACCCCAATTTTATATCCATCGAGCAAAAGAACATTGCTATTTACGCCAGGGGCAAAATAACGATGTTCATCAAAGACATCATAGTTAGGTAAAAGTCTTTTGTGGAAATATTGTTTAATTTGTCCTGCTTCTAAGTAAGCAACTGAATTATAAAGTGGTTTTTCTCCAGCAATATCGGCATTGATATTTATAGTAGGTAGCCCAACTAAAAGAGCAAGATCTTTTGGTATTTGCCGGGATAGTTGCTCAAGGCTCTTGTTCGCAGCGGCAATAAAATCGTGATTGAGCAGCAGATCTCTAGGGGGATAACCACAAAGAGACAGCTCAGGAGTCAAGAGCAATCTGGCTTCCTCTTTTTGGGCTTTGTGGGCATATTCTAGAATTTGCTGGCTATTAAAATCCAGATTACCGATGATGGGATTAAGTTGAGCAAGGGCAATTTTCATAGGGATTTTCAGATAAAGAGCAAGGGGTAGTCCCTCAAAGGTGCAAAAGCATCAGGATCAAAGCGATATAGTGTCGCAGGCCTGCCAATTCCTCTATATACTTTGGTTTTGCTATCACGAAGAAAGCCAAACTTTAACAATCGGGAGCGAAAGTTAGAATAATCTGAAAAATTCTCTCCCAATATAGTACAATATAGCTGATATAGCTCATTTAAAGTAAATAGTTCAGGTAGTACCTCAAAAGCAATGGGGCTATACTCTAGTTTATTGCGTAGTCGTTTATAACCATAATCAAGAATCTCACGATGGTTAAAAGAGAGTTCTGGTAACTCTTTTAAACTATACCATGCGGCATCTTGCTCTAATAACTTTGCCTCCTCGTAGCGCAAGAGGGCAAAATGGCTAACCGAAAGATACATAACTTGAGAATCTTGCTCTTGATTGCCAAAAGTATAAAGCTGTTCTAGATAGAGGTTATTTACTTGAATTTTTTCTGAGAGGATGCGGTAGGCAGCATCTTCTAGTGATTCGCCTTTTCTTACTATCGTTCCTGGTAGACCCCAGTAGCCTTTGTAGGGATTTTGTTCTCTTTTAACTAATAAAACAAATAGTCTATTAAATTGAGCATCGACTGAGAAAATTACATTGTCTACCCCCAGCCTCAAATCACTCAGGTCTTTTTTCATAGAGATGTTTTTTCTGAATATAATCTTTGACAGATTGAGTGAGCACTTCTACATCTTGCCATTGGCGATAGTCAGTTGAAGAAACTGGCAACCCTTTTAAATCGGCAATTTGGCAACTTGCTCCTTTACTTTCAATAGTATCTATTTCCTGAAAATCAATGGGATAGTTAGGCCTTGGTATAACCAAGATATTTGCCAATTTGAAAATTTCCTCAATGCGATACCAACAGGGTAATTGTTTGAGTAGATCTGAACCAATCACTAAATAATAATTTTGCTCTTTTCCCCAGACTTCTTGAGCTTTTTTTATGCTTACTAGAGTGTGGCGATTGCTAAGATCTTCGCGCAGTTCAATATTGGGTTGGTTTGTCTCTTGGATAAGTAAATTGAGCATCGACATTCTATGCTCTAGGGGAGTTTGCTTTTCTTTAAAAGGATTATCAGATGCCCAGACAGCTACTAGATTGTAATGAGAAGATAGCCATATCAAAATAGCAAGATGTCCTGCAGTTGGTGGATCGGCGCTGGTGCCAAAAAGAGCTATATTGAGCATTTTTCATTTAAAACCTGATTTTTAAGTTTTTCCAGCGCCACGCTAATTTCTAGAGATATGGGAATCGGTTGGCTGATTCTGCGCGTTTCTAGGCTCAATTGTTTTACTGATTGCGCCGTTTTATCTTTGATCTGCTCTAGTGAATTTTCCCTAGATAAGCGTTCGCCATTTTTCATCACTAATTCTAATAGAGGATATTCACCTGGTAGAGCTCGTTCGTCAAATAGCGCTAAACGATCTCCTTTGGCTGAACGAAAAATCTGTTTTCTGCCTGGATAATTCATTTTATTTTCTGAGTGTTTAGCTGTGGGAATTCCTTCTATTTCAACTAATTTATAAACTCCATTGACGATCTGCTGCTGTGGGCTTACTAGTTTGGTTCCGATTCCATAACCATCAATTGGACAATTATTACTTTTGAGTTTGGCAATTTCCCATTCATCAAGATCTCCGCTAACAATAATCTTAACTTCGGGTAGAATTTCTCTAACTTGCCGGGAAAGTTGAACCAGATCTCCAGAATCGATTCTAACTCCAGAGATTTTGAGTTGGGATTGGGCTATTTGGCGCGCTGCTGCTAATACATCTATCGTGTCAATCAACATTACACTTTCTGGAAAATAACTATTAAAAGCGGCGAAAACCTCTTGCTCTTTTTTCCCTAAAGCTTCAAAAGCCATGATCAAAGAATGGGCCATTGTTCCTTGAGGCAGGATTCCCAATTTTAAAGCTGCTAGAACATTGGAAGTTGTATTCATCCCGCCAGCAATAGCAGCGCGCGCAGCCCAGAGAGCCCCTTGAGGACTAAAGGCTCTTCTTGTTCCAAATTCCAGCAGAATTGCCTCATCTCCAGCTGTATCCCTCAGACGTGCAGCCTTGGTAGCGATCATTGTCTGATAGTTGATTGTGTTGAGCACATAGCTCTCAACTATCTGAGCTTGCCACAGGGGTCCTTCAATTCTCAAAATGGGCTCATAGGCACCAATTGCTGTTCCTTCAACTACTGCCCAAACATCTCCTTCAAATTTTGCTTTTTCTAGTAAATTCCAAAACTCATCAGGAGCAGCTTTAAACAAACCTGTATCTTGCAGCGCTTGAATTTGCTCGGGGCTAAATTTCAACTGTTGTAGATAACTCAAAACCTGCTCTAGTCCCATAGCGATGAGATAGCCAAAGTCTTTTGGTAGTTTTCTACAAAAAAGTTCAAAGCTTGCTCTATTGTGAGCAATTGCTTGCCCTACATAACAGGCGCTCATGGTGAGTTGGTATAAATCTGTCAGTAGGCTACAGTCTTGAATCTCGAAATAAAGATTCTTATCTGTTATCGACATATTTGCTGGGGTTGTTAAGCTTCAATCTTATCTATGATATCTCTGGCCATATTATCCCAACTGTGGGAGCGCAACTGATCACAGAGATGGGATATTAGTTCGCTATATCGTGACTTGTTTTTTTGCCAATTGAGCAAACGAATATATAATTCATCTGCATTGTTAGGATCAAGTAGCAAGAGATCTTGTAATTGGTAGTCATAATGCTCTGCTACTCCAGCATTGGCACTGACTATAGCTGGTAGCCCCGTACATAAAGCCTCTCTTACCCCTAATCCATAGGCTTCATAGCGTGAAGGCGCAACTAAAGCGTCTCCTGCTCTCAATAAAACCGGAACATCTGTGCGACGCCCCAAAAACTCAATATTATTTATGTTGGCATCTTTGGTTCTAGTTTGCCATTCAACTAGTTCAGCTCCTGTTCCAATAACCATCAGCTGGCAATGATTTTTCCAATCTTTTGTTTGGTTTAACTTTTGCCAAGCTGCAAATAATGTATCAAATCCTTTACGACGATCACCCAAAGCGCCAATAAAAATGAAGATATTTTTATCTTCAGGCCAACCCAATTGAGCTCTTATCTCTCTTTTTTGTTGCTCTTTGACTGGATAAAAACTCTCTGGATCAATCCCATAATAGATTCTGACGATTTTTTCAGCAGGGATCTGCAATTTTTCAATTAAATCTCGCTTGGTTAGCTCTGAATTGGCAATTATAAGTCTGGCCGCTTTTAATGCCTTTAGTTCTTTTTCAAGAGACATTTGCGCGGAGATATTATTTTTAATCTTGTAAAGTAGACCTGTTTTGCTATCAGGTTTATAACTGGCGTGAACATAATGCACCCAATTGATATCTCCCCACTGGCAGTTGCCACCATTGACTAAAACGTTACAACCAGTATCTGATAATTTTCGTGCAAGCTGAACACCACTCCAGTTGAACCAAGGTGCGCTTAGAAAATAGGAATTGGCAATTTTGGGAACTTGATGGAATTGCAAGTTCTCATAGGATAACAATTCTGGCGCCGCTCTATGTCCGAATAAATTGACTTGTCTGCCTATTCTAGCTAGATAATCAGCTAAGGCAAAATTAGCCCTATCCATTCCACCAGTTTTAACAAAATCTCCAGATACTAACAGGTAAGATTTCATCTTTGGGTGGCAGGTAAAGAAACTTGTTCATCTTTGAAAGCAGATAAAAGAGCTGCATTAAATAACCAAAACTCTAATCCAGATTGACTTTGGAAAACTGGATAGCTAAAAGTATTAACAATCAAGCTAATACTATAGGCAAAAAGTAACGCGCCCCATAGAGTAAAGTCTCCCAATTTGCGATTATTCGCCATTTTTAAAGCGGCAAAAGCAGCTACTAAAATAGCATAGCTGTAAGCTAGTATTAATGGTATACCTCCATCAAATAACCATCCTGTCCACTGAATCTCTACCCATAATGGTTGTGAGTCAGGATTAGTAAAATCTCCAAAAAAATAGTTCATCATTCCCCATCTTCCTAATCCTGCTCCTAAGGGATATTGTGGTAGTAAATCATTAATGGTCTGCGCAAGAAAATACCCCCTATGCTTTTGATAAACTTCGGTAGCTGAGCCAGCAAATAAAGAAAATACTCGAGTTATTGTACTGTTTCCTCCAAAAAACACTGCCCAGCTAAAAGCGCCAAAAAACAAGCCTGCCGAACCTGCCCAAACTAAAATCACACGGGCAATCTGACCTGTTCTTAAAAAAACCAATCCTAAAAAAATAACCGAGACTACAGCCAAAACCAGCAAAGAGCGAATCTCGCTCAAGTAAATACAAAATAAACCTATTGCGCTAGAGAGTAAGCCCAATATTCTAACTGGTAAATTTTTATACCTAAGAAAAATGATAATTCCTATCAAAAAGGCATAATATCCTGCTGCTCCTGCTGCCCCTGGTGCATCCGAAAGCCCTGAAGGCCTGGGTATTCTGATTCCATTAGCCAGTGTGAGACTTACAGCATCCACAGAGAATTTAGAATTGGTGATTACTTCAGATATAGCAGGCTGGAATCTTCCAGGATAAACTACTTGCAGTACCCCAAAGATCGAGCTGAGACTTTGGAAACCCCATATAACAAACATGAGACTTTCAAAGCCTGCTTCTCTAAGGTTTAACTGTGGTACCCAAAAAACTGGACTCAAAACGGCTATATAGAAAGCTACTTGAGCTATCGATGAAGCAACACTATTGTTATAAGGGTGAAGACATATCTGTGCTATCAAAATCCCCAAGATGAATCTGGCAGCATCATAACCTACGTATCTCTCTCTACCGTTTCTGAATTTATAGAGCAGAAACAGCGCAAAGGCAAAGCCTATGGTTCTTAAAACAGGACGAAACCCAGTAAAACCTGGAATAATAAGCAAGATTTGTGTAATGTAGGTGACTATCAACAGAGAATGAGCCCAAGTCCAGTTAATTCTCTCCCAAAAAGTGGGTGTAGCCGAGATGATCCCGCTTGTTTTTGTAACCATTAACTAAATCAAACCTCAAACTCTGTACTTTTCAAGCTTGTTTTCGAGCCCTTCTCATTCTAGACTTTTTAGAGATAAAAACATCTAATTTAATCTGTCGTACTGTTGCTGAAGGATCAATAATTGTTTTTCTGCTTCGGCTAAAGAAGCTCGACTTGCTTGGATTAATTCTCCGGGAGCCTGTTCTAGAAAACCTGGTTTATTGAGACGAGCATTGAGATTAGTGATGTCTTTTTCTACTTTAGCAATACTTTTGACTAGTTTGGCTAGTAAAGGGGATATATCAATTACACCTTTGAGTGGAAGTACTATTTGAGTGGTGTCATATAGAGATGCCAGTGACTGATTATATTGCTCTTCTAGGATATCAACCAAACTTATCTGTTCTACTTTAGCTAGATCTTGAATGTATTTCTTGCCCTCTAAGAGTATGGATTTTTCAGTTAAACTTTCACTATGTAGAATTATATTAACTTTAATTGCTGGTTTGATTGCGGCCTCTGCCCTCAAGTTGCGTATAGTGCGTATAACGCCAATGAGAAAATTGAAAGATTCCTCTAAAGGAGGATTGAGATATTCACTATTTGTCTCAGGATAAGCTTCTAGAGAGAGAAATTGTTGATTTGATTGATTCAGGCTAGACCAAATCTCCTCTGTGATATGGGGCATAAATGGATGCAAAAGTCTGAGAATTCCATCTAAAACATATCCAAGAACTGCCTTGGCAACTGGATCGTCGTTTTGAAAAAGGCGCGATTTCGTCAGCTCAATATACCAGTCACAAAAATCATGCCAGATAAATTCATAAAGACCCTTGGCCGCTTCACCTAGTCCATAGTTTTCAATCAAGTTTCTGGTTTGAGAGACAGTCTGGTTAAAACGAGAGAGAATCCATTTGTCTGATAATTCTAAAGTAGCTGAGGAAAAATCAAGATTGTTGGGAGTTTGGCCAGATAGGTTCATCATCACAAAACGAGATGCATTCCAGAGTTTGTTGGCAAAATTACGCGATGCTTGAACCGATTCGGATTCATTGGTTTTGCGGTTATATTGAAGAGCGATATCTTGACCGGCTCCTGCTACTTCCCGAATCAGGGTATACCTAAGGGCATCTACACCATATTTTTCAATCAAAAGTAAGGGATCTATGCCATTGTTGGCAGATTTGGACATTTTTTTGCCCTTTTCATCTCTGACTAAACCATGGATATAGACATCTTGAAAGGGGATTTGTTTAGTTAAGTATGTTGACATTAAGGTCATCCTAGCTACCCAGAAAAAGATAATATCAAAGCCTGTAACTAGAGTTGAGGTGGGGAAATAGACCTTCATATCTTCAGTGTTTTCAGGCCAGCCCAGGGTAGAAAAAGGCCATAATCCTGAGGAAAACCAAGTATCCAAAACATCAGGATCTTGCTCTAGAACTATATCAGATCCATATTTTTCTTTTGCGATTATCTCTGCTTCACTCTGGGATCTAGCTACAACAAAAGGGGTCTCGGCAGTAATTTCCCCAGAAGTTTTGCTAACTACGTACCAAGCAGGTATTTGATGTCCCCACCAAAGTTGTCGGGAGATACACCAATTGTTTAATTTAACTAGCCAGTCTCTATAAACTTTGCTCCAGCGCTCGGGGACAAATGTAGGGAGGTTATCTTGATCCAAGTATTTCAATGTACTTTGGGCTAATTCTTCTATCTTGACAAACCACTGTGTGGAAATAAGTGGTTCAATTGGTACTTTGCCTCTATCGCTATAGGGTACAGAATGGACATATTCTTCGATTTTAGATAGTACTCCTTCTTGCTCGAGTTTGGTCACTAATTTTTTTCTGGCTACAAAGCGATCATCCCCGGCAAAAGGTCCGGCATTTTCATTGAGTGTGCCATCTTTGTTGAGAATATTGATTGAGGCAAGCTGATGCCTTTGACCCATTAGAAAATCATTAGGATCATGAGCAGGTGTGACCTTAACGCAGCCTGTTCCAAAATCAGGATCTACTAAATCATCTCCAAAGATGGGAATTTCTCTATTTAAAATAGGTAAAGTGACGCTTTTTCCTATCAAATGACGATAGCGAGGATCTTCAGGGTTGACTGCTATACCTGTATCACCTAACATGGTTTCTGGTCTGGTGGTTGCTACTTCTATAGAGCCACTGCCATCGCTCAGGGGATATTTCAAGTACCACAAATTTCCCTGGACTTCCTGCATTTCTACTTCTAGATCGGAGACTGCTGATTGGGATGCTGGACACCAATTGACCAGATACTCGCCGCGGTAGATCAGTCCATCTTCATAGAGTCTGACAAAGGCCTCTCTGACAGCTAAACAAAGCTGCTCATCTAAAGTGAATCGCTCTCTGCTCCAGTCAGCTGAAAGACCCAGTCTGCGCAGCTGTCCGACAATGGTATCACCTGATTGTCTTTTCCATTGCCAAGCTTTTTCTAAAAAGTCTTCCCTAGTGAGATCTTTGCGGGTTTTGCCTTGCTCTTTTAACTGTTTTTCTATAATTGTTTGTACTGCTATGCTGGCGTGATCGGTACCTGGTAAACATAGGGTATTGTAACCACACATACGATGATATCTAACTAGAGTATCAATCAAAGCGGTGTTGAAGGCATGACCCATATGGAGACTGCCAGTAACATTGGGAGGAGGAATGACGATAGAATAAACTTTGTCCTTGTTTGAAGAGGCATTGGCTTTATAAATTTCCTTGGACTGCCAGAGTTGCTGCCATTTCTTTTCAGTACTACTATGGTCGTATTGTGTAGGTAGGTCAAGTTCAGTCATCTAAAATAATCTTGAATAATCTTGGTATTCTGGAGTCTCTCTTAGTAAATTTTGCCATAGTATGCTCAGTAATGAACCTTTCTTTTTGTCTAATAAGACCGAACATGCCTGTCTTTTGCTCCATGGACTAGGCGGTGGTGTCTACGAAATGAGATCCTTGGGGGAGTACCTCTATCAAGCAGGATATACAGTACAAGGTATTAACTATCCTGGCCACGGTGAAGATATGGTTAAAATGCCGCCTTCTAATTGGGAGCAGTGGTATGAAGCGATAGAACAAAACTATCAAGCTCTCGCCCGTAATTATGCTTCGATTTGTGTCATTGGCTTTTCTACTGGATCGCCACTTGCGCTCTATCTAGCCTGCAATTATTCTTTTAATAGTCTTGTTTTGTTGAGTCCTTTTTTGGCTATCAAAAAGCCCTGGTATTCTCCTTTTAAGCCTGAGTTCCTCTTATCAATGTTCAAAGATATCCTCAAGGAAGTGCCTAGGGTTAAATCAAATGATCTACCATTTTTGGGCTATTCAACTTTTAACCTAGATGCTGTCAGTAGCGCTGTAGAGTTAATCTCCATAGTTAGAGGCAGATTGGCTGAGGTGACACCCCATACCTTGATTATTCAATCTCCTTGTGATACGGTAGTTGAGCCAAATGAAGCGATTTTTCTCTATGAGAATTTAGCAAGTTCACATAAGCAGTTAATTTGGTTGGAAAAATCTGGACACAACATAACCCTAGATGTAGAAAAAGAGAAGGTATTTCAGCATATCAAGAACTTTTTAGCAGAGCAATTATGAAAAAGTTTTTCCCTAGATTACTTATGCCATACCTTTTTTTAGCACCAGCTTTGTTAGTGCTGATTTTGACGGTTTTTTGGCCTGCCTTTCAATCTTTCTCTTTGAGCTTTAGTCACTATAATTACAATTTGACCAAGGCTCCAGATTGGGTGGGGCTAGCTAATTTTCAAAAAATGTTGGCAGATCATATTTTTTGGAAGACTCTAGGTAATACTCTTCTGGTTTTGGCTGCAACTGTCCCTGTTTTGGTCTTTTTATCTCTTGGCTTGGCTATCTTGGTTAACCAGAAATTAAAAGGAATCAACTGGTTTAGATTAGCCTATTACATCCCGGTGATTCTCTCTATCGTGGTAGTAGGTATTGCTTGGAAGGCTATTTATAGTTCAGATGGAATTTTCAATCACCTCTTACAAGCAAAAATCCCTTGGCTGACTAGTCCGAATTGGGCTATTTGGAGTGTGATGTTAGTAACAATCTGGAAAGGGCTAGGTTACTATATGGTCATTTATCTGGCCGGATTGCAATCTATATCTCCAGAGCTATACGAAGCCGCTTCTTTAGATGGTTCTGATGGTTTACTTAAACATTGGGATATTACCTTACCTCTGATGAGACCATATCTAATTTTGGTGGCTGTTATTTCGTCCATTGCGGCGACTAAGACTTTTGAAGAGGTCTATATTCTAACTCAAGGAGGCCCTTATAATAGTTCAAAAACTATAGTATATTACATTTACGAAAAGGCCTTTAAAGAACTAGAAGTTAACTATGCTTGTACTATTGGATTGGTTCTATTTCTGATTATCTTGGTACTATCAATTTTAAATCTCAAATTTGCTAATGTTCAAAATTAGAAATATCTTTCTTTTTCTTCTAGCTTGT
Source organism: uncultured cyanobacterium (assembly GCA_903887375.1). GTDB lineage: Bacteria > Cyanobacteriota > Cyanobacteriia > Cyanobacteriales > Microcystaceae > CAISPN01. The sequence continues at coordinate 23,781 of CAISPN010000098.1, read as the reverse complement.
TGCAGTATTTTTCTTTTTGCTTCTTGTGGATCAACTCAGCAGAGCAATTCGGCTAATGTTCTCAAGATGCTCTACTGGCAAGCACCAACAATTTTAAATCCTCATCTTTCTGCTGGCTACAAAGATGCAGAAGCTAGCCGCATTACCTTAGAGCCATTGGCTAGCTACGATGCTAAAGGTGTCTTGATTCCTTTTTTAGCAGCAGAAATTCCCAGTAAGCAAAGGGGAACTGTTTCTGCTGATGGGAAAAGCGTAACTTGGCGATTGAAAAAGGGAATCAAGTGGTCAGATGGGCAGCCCTTTAGCGCTAAAGATGTTCTATTTACCTATGAGTTTATTAAAAATCCCCAAAGCGGCTCATCTTCGCTCAATTATTACCAAGGAATTGAAAAAGTAGAGGCAATAGATGATTACACGGTGAAGGTGACATTTACCAATCCTAATCCTGCTTGGTCTAATTCTTTTGTAGGGCCAGAGGGAATGATTCTTCCCCAGCATATATATGCCAACTACGTTGGAAAAAAGGCCCATCAGGCTCCTGCTAATATAATGCCAATTGGTACAGGTCCCTATAGGGTTGTACAATTTAAGCCAGGCGATTTGGTGATTTACCAAGCCAATCCCTACTATAGAGATTTCAAAAAATTAGCCTTTAGTCGAATTGAGCTCAAAGGAGGAGGCGACCCTGCTTCTGCTGCTAGGGCGGTAATGCAAACTCATGAGGCCGATTTTGCTTATAACTTGCAGGTAGAAAATTCCCTTTTGCAAGATATCACCAATTCTGGCAAGGGACAGCTTCTTGTAACTCCAGGACCTCTAGTTGAAAGAGTTTTGTTCAATCAAAGCGATCCTAATCATTCTACAAATGAAGGTGAAAAATCAAACTTAAAATTTAAACATCCATTTTTAAGCGATCCTACAGTGCGAAAAGCTATTGCCCTAGCAATAGATCGTCAAACCATTGCCAAACAACTCTATGGCATCACAGGCCAGGCTACCAATAATTTTTTGGTAGCTCCTGGTGAATTTGTTTCTAAGAACAATCCCTTAGAGTACAATCCTACAAAAGCCAAACAACTACTAGAGCAAGCCGGCTGGCACGATAGCAATGGTTATGGAATCAGAGAGCGTAAGGGGCAAAAAATGCAAATGATCTTCCAAAGCTCAGCTAATCCCCTTCGGCAGAAGAGCCAAGAAATTATTAAAGCCAATTTGGGCTCTATCGGCATAGGAGTAGAGCTAAAAAGCATCGATGCTAGCGTCTTTTTTTCCAGCGATCCTAGCAATTCAGATACAGTTGAGCATTTTTATGCCGATATGCAGATGTTTACTATGGGTAATAGTAGTCCGCAGCCTAATGCTTATTTTAAAACCTATACCTGCGGCAATATTCCTCAAAAAGCTAATAATTGGTCTGGTGAAAATTATTCTCGCTATTGTAATAATCAGTATGATCAGCTTTGGCAAAAGGCTTCTCAAGAATTACAAATTGAAAAACGTAAAGAGCTCTTTATTGCCCTCAATGATATGCTGATCCAGAATAATATTTTAGTTCCCTTAGTTCGCAGAGCTGATGTAGTGGCAATTTCTCCAAGGCTCTCTGGTGTGGAAATTAGCCCCTGGGAGCGAGATACTTGGAAAATAGCTAATTGGAAATTCAACAAAAAATAAAGTGGGATATTTCTCTATCTTTAGGCGCTTTTTAGTTACATTATCTACTCTCTTGGCGATTAGCTTAGTGCTATTTATAGTTGTTGCTTTGGCTCCTGGGGATCCTTTGAGTGATTTTGCCGGCAATCCTGCCATCACCGCCCAAGTAAGGGAAAATATCAGAAAAAGCCTGGGATTAGATCAACCTTTGCCTATTAGATACTTTAAATGGCTTTGGGCTTTTATCCATGGAAATCTTGGTTATTCCTTCAGCTCTAGAGTACCGGTTTTAGATTTGATTTTTCAAAGACTACCGGCAACTTTGGCTACAGTAGGTATTGCTTATCTTTTCTCTGTAGCAATAGCTTTTCCTTTGGGTATATTTTCCGCGATCCATCGTCAATCTTGGCTGGATCATATAATTACTTTTTTCTGTTTTTTGGGGATATCTCTGCCGACTTTCCTGACTGGACTTCTGCTGATTTTTATTTTTAGTATTGGACTTAAATGGTTTCCCACTCTTTACAACAGCACCCTAGAAGTCAAAGATCTACCTAGTTTATTAGAGCAGATCAGACAGTCTATTTTACCTATTGCTGTTTTGACTCTTTACCAAGCAAGCTCTCTACTGCGCTATTTAAGAGCTGCTATTCTAGAAGAGCTGCCGCAAGATTATCTGCGCACGGCTTTAGCTAAGGGTCTATCCCCAAATCAGGCAATCAAGAATCATATTCTCAAAAATGCCCTCATTCCAGTACTAACTTTAATTGCATTGGAGATTCCTGCAGTTTTTACTGGCGCTCTAGTGACAGAGCAGATCTTTGGCATACCGGGTATTGGCGCTTTATTGATAGAATCTATCAACCATGGTGATACTCCAGTGATTTTGGGGATCACCTTCACCTATGCAATCTTAATTGTTTTTTTTAGCTGGGTGGCAGATTCACTCTACAGGTTGTTAGATCCACGCATCAATTATGACTAAAGAGAATTTAGACCATCCAATTGTGACTCAAAGCTTTAATATCATCGATCAAGAGGTACCAGAACATAAACTAGATCTTCGCCAATATCAGATTGCCCGAAGAGTAATTCACACTACAGCTGATTTTGAGTACCTCGATCTGTTGCAATTTAGTGAAGATTCTATTGACAAAGGGATAGCTTCATTGCGATCGGGCATACCTATTGTGACTGATGTTAACCTAGTCAAACAAGGTATTATCAATCTGGTTCAAAGAACCTTTAATAACCAGGTCATCGTCGCTCTTGATAGTGCTCAATTAGCAACCGAAGGAAAGACTCGCTCTGAAATTGGCATGGACATATGCTCTCTTGAGTATCCTGAGGCAATCTATCTAATTGGCAATGCTCCAACAGCCTTATTAGCCCTATGCCACAATATAAAGCTTTCTAAGGTTAAACCTAGTTTAGTTATTGGCGCGCCTGTGGGCTTTGTCTCGGTGGTTGAATCAAAAAAAAACTTGAGTGAATTGGCTGTAGCAAGTATTCTTGTACGAGGGCGCAAGGGAGGTTCTACAGTGGCAGCGGCCATATTAAATGCACTATTGCTAATGGCTTGGAAAAATTACTGACAATTTTGCGGATCTTTTTTGGTAGAATCTAAAAAAAACAAGTCACGGCCCCCAGCTTTTGATAAGATTGGTGAGGCTTCTATTAAATTTGATTAATGGCAATCGAAACTCGCGCAAGAATTGCAATAGACGCTATGGGCGGCGATCATGCTCCAGATGAAATTGTGGCCGGAGCCATCAGAGCGGCCGAGGAACTGGATGCGGAAGTTACTTTAGTAGGAGATAAAGAGAAAATCGACTCTTGTCTACAACACCATAGCCATTCACAGAAAATTAAAATAGTCAATTCTGAAGGCGTGATAGAGATGGATGAGGAGCCGTTGACTTCTCTACGAAGAAAACCAAAGGCTTCTATAAATGTCTGTATGGATTTGGTCAAACAAGGCCAATCAGATGCCGTCGTCTCGGCTGGGCATTCAGGGGCTGCCATGGCTGCCGCCTTGCTCAAACTTGGTCGCCTCAAAGGGATAGATCGTCCGGCAATCGGCGCAATTTTGCCAACAATGATGGCTAACAAATCAGTGATAGTGTTAGATGTAGGGGCTAATGTAGATTCTAAGCCCAAATATTTAGAACAGTTTGCCATTATGGGTAGTATTTATAGCAAGTATGTTCTAGATATTGAAGAGCCTAAAATTGGTTTGCTTAATATTGGGGAAGAGCCAACTAAGGGAAACGAGCTAGCTTTAAAAACCTATGCCTTACTGGAAGCAAACTCTAGGATAAATTTTGCTGGCAATGCTGAGGGGCGAGATGTACCAACTGGTAAATTTGATGTGATTGTCTGTGATGGCTTTGTTGGTAATGTTGTTTTAAAATTTACTGAAGCTATCGCCGAGGCTTTGCTTTCTATTTTTCGTGAAGAGCTGCCAAAAGGATTGCATGGCAAGATAGGCTCATCTTTTCTCAAGCCAAATCTTAAGCGTATCCGACAGCGAATTGATCACGCTGAGCATGGAGGAGCATTGCTTCTTGGTGTAGATGGGGTTTGTATCATCAGCCATGGCAGCTCTCAAGCCCCATCTATTTTCAATGCAGTTCGCTTGGCCAAAGAAGCTGTAGATAAACGTGTTTCCGAGCGTATTCAGTCTTCCTACTACACCAATAGCGACCAAGTAGACAAAGTGATGACTTCTGAACAGCAATAAAAAAATCAGCTAATCAACTTTGTCTGGGAGCAGAACTTTGAAAGGACTAACAATAATCGGTAGTGGCTCGGCAGTTCCTAATCAGGTTCTGAGCAATCAAGATTTGAGTAGCATTGTTGATACATCCGATGAATGGATTGAGTCCCGCACAGGGATGAAGGAAAGATACGTATCTTCAGCCCAAGAGTCTTTAGCTCAATTGGCAGCTAAAGCTGCAATAAATGCCATATCTATGGCAAATCTTACTCCTGAGGATATTGATCTGATAATTTTGGCTACATCTACGCCTGATGATCTTTTTGGCAGCGCTTGTCAAGTGCAAAATATTATAGGGGCAAAAAGAGCTGTTGCTTTTGATTTAACCGCCGCCTGCTCAGGATTTGTTTTTGCTTTGGTGACTGCTTCTCAGTTTATCCGTCAGGGAGTATATCGCAATGTCTTGGTGATAGGCGCTGATGTTCTTTCTCGTTGGGTAAATTGGGAAGATAGAACCACTTGTGTATTGTTTGCTGATGGAGCAGGGGCAGTTGTCTGTCAATCTCACGAAACAAAAGATAATTTTCTAGGTTTTGAGCTCTGTAGTGATGGTACTCAAAATAGTTCTCTTAATCTTGCTTATATGGGGACAACCCATAACTTACTAGAAAATATCAGTGTTGGTTCAGGTAGCTATCAAACCATCAATATGAAAGGCAAAGAAGTCTATCGTTTTGCCGTAGAGAAGGTACCAGAGGTGATTGAAAAAGCTCTGCACAGATCTAATTTGACCATAGAGGATATAGACTGGTTGATTCTTCATCAAGCCAACCAACGCATTATTGACTCTGTAGCTACCCGCTTAGGTTTAGACAAGCAGAAGGTGATCAGCAACATCTCTAAATATGGCAATACTTCAGCAGCTTCAATTCCACTTGCTCTAGATGAGGCAATTAGGCAATCTCGAATTAAACCAGGTGATATCATAGCAATCTCTGGCTTCGGCGCTGGTCTAACTTGGGGAGCAGCGATTTTTTGCTGGGGTGGCTCTAACTAGGGTCATTTAAGTTCCATCTTTGCCAGGCTGCCTTAATTCCTATAAAAAGACGATCAGTTCCCTTTGCTAGAGAGCTTCCTTGCTCTTTAAAGTGAACAAGTCCTTCATCCATCTGCTTGACGACCTGTGTAGCTTTTTTTACACCTATATTTATCTCATCAGTTAGCTCTGTAATCTCTTTTCCTCCTAAGCGGATTGCCTCTAGAGTAGAAGGCAGTTCTTCTTTGAGGGTATCAAAAAGTTTTTCGGCGCTGCGAGCAGCTCTGGCTAATTCAGTTAAAGCTGGAATCGACATAAACAAAGCCGCACTTAAGCTTACGCTTACCAGCAAAAGAGAAAGTCCGAGCCAAAATAGAGGTTCTGTCACAGAAATTTTTAGCTATGATTGATGTTTTTGTTGTTCTTTCATATCTTGTGCATCGGGCTCTGGCAAGTCAGATCGACTGGCTTGGATGCCCACGGTAACGGCATCTTTGAAACGATCCCAATTTTTGGTAGTCAATTTAGATAAACGAGAACCTTGCAATTCTACACTGTTATAAAGATCTTCGGCTAATTCTGGCAACGCTTGAACAGATTTGTCCAGAATTTGACGAGTTTGTCTGCTTGAGCGAGAGGCAAGGACCATACCAGTTACGGTGCCAACTACTCCACCTACAATTAAGCCTATTACAAATGAGCTCTCACCATTTTGTTTGGACATTTTTTTAAACCTTGTTCAATTTATTTAACCTATTAGATTTTCTAAACCATGGAAATCTAAAATTATTAAATTTTTCAACTCTCGTTTGATCAATCCCTTTTTTTCTAGTTTAATCAAAGAGCGGGTCACTGTCTCTCTAGCTAATCCACTGATGCTGCTGAGTTCACGGTGAGGCAAGTTAGGGATGACAATAGTATTGTCCTGTTTTTTTCCCTGACCTTCTGCCAAAAATAGTAAAGTATCTACTATCCGAGAAAGGCTATCTGATTCCCTAGCACAGAGACGTCTGTTAATCTGCCTTAACCTTTTGGTGATCAAACGAGACAGGTTAATACCAGCTTGAGGCTCTGTATTGAGAAGATGGAGAAAATCTTGAGCTGGTATGCTACAGACTTTTGCCTGGGTCAGAGTAATCACATCGGTAGAACGAGGAACCTCATCTAGTACTGCCATTTCACCAAAAACCTCACCATTGCCGATGACATTGAGTGTGATCTCTTTGCCTTCTGAATTGTAGGTACGGATCTTGAGCCATCCTTCTATGATGAAGTAGACAGCCCCTCCCCAGTCGTTTTCCAAAACAATCACTCGATTAGCCGGATGGAGACGAGTTACAAGATTTGCTGTTGCTCTTTTAGAGCTATCTTGTGGCAAATCTCGAAAGAAAGGGACAATAGAAATTAGCTGATCTAGTTCTTTAGGGATCATGCTAGGGATCTCGTCCATATTTCGGCTTTGCAGAACAATTCTAACATTTGCTGGATTGATTCTAGATATCTTGTTCTTTTTCTCTAATTTCTTCTAAACTTCGCCAGCCAGATAACCAGTCCGATTGTTCTGTAAGCTGTTGGGCATTGAGCCAAAAGCGCACCTTAGGATCACAAGAAGCTACCATTTCAGCGAATACCCAAGGGCCTTGTTTACTGCGGTTAATTACTTGAAAATGTCGCCAACCCCAGGTATTTTGTTTTGCTGTCCATTTGGACCCCAGTAAATAGGGGAATTTTTGTCGTTTGTTCATTTTCTTCTAAATAACTGATCGCAATACCATTAAGATATACTAAGACATGATCATCAGAGTTAATAAAGTCTGCCTCAATGTTTAATAGACCTGTATCTGCTGTTGCCACCCTCTTACTTTTCTATAGTATTCCGCTGACTGCTGAAAAGGCTTTAGCCGGCTCTGTCAGAATTGCCCCTAGTGTAGTAGAAAAATCAACCTCAGACTATGAGGAAACGCCTTACACTCTCGGCATCGGTGACCGCCTTCGTGTTGATTTTTTGGATAACAAAGATTATTCAGGAGAATATGCTGTTTTAATTGATGGCACTATTGCTCTTCCTCTAGTTGGCACTTTTAAAGTTTACGGCATGACCGTTGCTCAGTTGACCGCTCTCCTTCAGAAGGAGTATTCTCGTTTTGTCAAAAGGCCAATACTTTCGGTGATAGTAGTTGCTCCTAGGCCTATGTCTATTAGTGTCTCAGGTGAAGTAAATACTCCCGGCACCTATACTCTTGGGTCTACTAATGGAAAATACCCAGTTCTAACCGATATTATTAAACAATCAGGTGGTTTGACGACTGCTGCTGATGCCTCTACTGTAAAAGTTATCAGGTCATTTCAAAATAAACAACAGATTTATACTCTCAGTCTAATAACTCTTCTAGAAACTGGAGATATAGCTCAAGATATCACCTTGAGAGATGGAGATATAGTTTTTATACCAACTAAACGCAATATAGAACAAAAACAGGTCAGAGAACTCTCTAATGCTAACTTCGGCATTCAAGCCAATCGAGGAGCTACAGTTGCCATAGTTGGAGAGATTACCCGTCCTGGAACTTATATTGTTGGTGGTACTAGTAATTCTGGGGGAACCACAACTGGCTCTATGGGAAATATTTCTTCAAACTCCACAGCGCCTAGGATTAGTATGGCTCTGCGCAACGCAGGTGGCACTAAGCCTATGGCCGATGTGCGCAATATAGAGGTTCAAAGAACAACTCGTACTGGTGAAGTTCAAGTCATACCTGTTGACCTTTGGGCTTTAGTCCAATCTGGCAACGTGGATGAAGATATACTTTTACAAGATGGTGATACTATTTCTATTCCCAGATCTAAAAGTATCAGCCCCAAAGAAGCGCAAACTCTGGCTTCAGCGAATTTTGCTCCTGACAAAATCCGTATTAGTTTGGTAGGTGAGCTCAAAGGCGCAGGCGGAAATATGGATATTCCTCCCAATACATCACTTAACCAGGCAATTTTCATGGCAGGCGGCTTCAACCAGATGCGCTCCGACCAGGGTTCAGTACAACTGGTTCGTCTCAACCCAAATGGTACGGTTACAACAAGGCTCATCCCAGTTGATTTAGCTTCAGGTATTAATGATGAGCATAATCCCATATTGCTGAACAATGACGTAATCATTATTAGCCGCAATGGTTTAGCCGCCTTTAGTGATACTTTTTCTCTGATTACTTCACCTTTGTATCCAGTTCTAAACTTGTTTAATACATTTGGTGTTTTTAACTATAATCATTAATCATTACTAGTAAATAGTTTTTCAATGCAAACAACTCAAACTCATATCTGTATTGTTGGTGGGGGCTTTGGCGGACTATATACAGCTCTTCGCCTGAGTCAATTACCTCAGGCGAATCTCAAAATCACCCTGATTGATGAAAATTCTCATTTTCTTTTTTCTCCGCTTCTCTACGAATATGTCACTGGAGAACTTGAAGCTTGGGAAATAGCTCCTTCTTTTACAGAGTTATTATCTCAAAGCCCCGTTCAATTCATTCAAGCTAAAGTTGCAGGTTTTGACCTATCAACCAAGCAAATTAATTTATTGAATGGCGAATCTCTCCATTATGATTTTCTTGTTCTATCTACAGGTGGAACGACACCTATTAGTTCTGTTGCGGGAGTTAGAGAATATGCCCTGCCTTTTCGTACATTAACTGATGCTCAAAGATTGCAAGAAAAACTAAAAGATTTGCTCTCTAGTAATCTCGATAAAATCAGAGTAGCAGTTGTCGGTGGTGGTTACAGTGGTGTTGAGCTAGCTTGTAAGGTTGCTGATCGCTTGGCTGAGCGTTCAAGGGTTCGTATCATCGAGATGGGCAATAGTATTATTAGCTCATCTTCTGAATTTAATCAGCAAACAGCTACCAAGGCATTAGCAAAAAGAAATATATATGTAGATACCAACACTAATGTTGAATCGATCAGTGCTAATACAATTTCTTTGCTCAATCGCGGTCAACTTGATGTTTTGCCTGTGGAATTGGTCTTATGGACCGTAGGAACTGGTATCAATGAGTTGATAGGACCTCTTGATTTACCTAAAACAGAGAGGGGCTTACTCAAGGTCAATGAGTTTCTTCAAGTTGAGCAGGATAAATCAATTTTCGCTCTTGGGGATATAGTTTCATTTCCAGAATCTCTGCCTAAAACGGCACAAGTAGCCATTCAACAGGCTGATTTTTGCGGTTGGAACCTTTGGGCAACTATCAACAACAAACCATTGCTGCCTTTTCGCTATATGGCTTTAGGTGAAATGCTCAGTTTAGGAGAAGATGAGGCTACAATCAGTGGACTGGGAATCAATTTAGAAGGTCCTCTGGCTTATTTAATGAGGCGTTTGGTGTATCTTTACCGTTTACCTACTTTAAAACACCAGAGCTCCGTAGCCTTTCATTGGCTCACTCGTTCAATATTGCAATAAAAATGACCAGAGAAAGGCCGCAGACGATTTTTCTTGATGCTGTCGGAACTATTATTGGCCTGAAAGAAAGTGTTGGTAGTATTTATAGTTCTTTTGCTAAAGCCTATGGAGTCACTGTAGATCCAATTTTGATAGATCAAGCCTTTCGTTCAAATTTTGGTAAATCAAGACCTTTAGCTTTTGCTGATGCGCAAATTGAAGAGATTAATTATTTAGAATTTTCCTGGTGGAAAAACTTGGTTAGCTCTTGTTTTACCACTGTAGTAGAGATAGAGCAATTTTCCGATTGGGATATTTTTTTCGCTGAGCTTTATCAGTATTTTGCCACAGTTGAGCCTTGGATTGTGTATCCTGATGTGCCAATCGCTTTAGAGCAATGGTATTTCCAGAAAATACAATTAGGCGTAATTTCTAACTTTGATAGTCGCCTAGAACCTCTATTAGAAGATCTAGGTTTGAGAGATTATTTTCAAAGTCTCACTATTTCATCTCAAGTTGGTATAGCTAAGCCCAATCCAGAGATTTTCAAATTAGCCTTGGCTAAACACAATTGTCAGCCTCAAAACGCTTGGCATATTGGAGATAGCCAGAAAGATGACTATCAAGGTGCCTCTGGTGTAGGAATCAAGGCATTCCTGCTAAAGCGTTAGGTATTTTTGATTGTAAAAATCTCTTCAATGATTTTCTCTACTACTTTATCTGGCGTAGAGGCTCCGGAGGTAATTCCTACTACTATAGGCCCCGAAGGAAGCCAATTTTCTACCGTTTCTAAATCTTTGCTCAAGGGTTTATGAACTAAGCGATTGCCTGGTCCAATTCTGCTTTCACTATCAATATGGTAAGAAGGAATGCCGTAGTCTATAGCTATTTCCTGCAGATGAGTGGTATTCGATGAGTTAAAGCCACCAATGACTACCATCAGAGATAGTTTTTCTTTGACAAGCTCAAACATCGCATCTTGCCGCTCTTGGGTAGCATCACAGATAGTATTAAAACTCATAAAGTGTTTAGCTAGTTCACTAGGACCGTATTTTTGCATTAAGGTCTTTTCAAATAGCTTGCCAATTTGTTCTGTCTCACTCTTGAGCATAGTAGTTTGGTTGGCAACTCCTAGATATTGTAGATCTAGCTCGGGATCAAAGCCTTCTGAATGGGCATTTTTGAATTTATCAAGAAACTCATCCCGATTTCCTCCATTGAGAATATAGTCACAGACATATTGAGCTTCTTTGAGGTTAAGAACAATCAGATATTTATCAGCAAAAGAACTAGTTGCGACGGTTTCTTCGTGATTGTACTTGCCATGAATGATTGAGGTAAAATCGCTGCGTTTGTGCTTTTCTACCGAATTCCAAACCTTAGAAACCCAAGGACAAGTAGTATCGACAATTTTGCAGCCCTTGTTATCTAGAAGTTGCATTTCTTGAACACTGGCACCAAAAGCTGGCAAAATCACCACATCCCCAGCACCAACTACTGAAAAGTCTTTTTGAGCGCCATTGAAGGGAATAAAATTTACCTTCATATCTCTTAAACGTTCATTTACTGAAGGATTGTGAATGATTTCATTGGTGATCCAGATTTTTTCGCTAGGAAAATGACGACGAGTTTCATAAGCCATCGCTACAGCTCTTTCTACCCCCCAACAGAAGCCAAAAGCCTCAGCTAGGCGGATAGTCACTTCTCCGCGCTCTATTTGATAGTTATTGCTGCGTATCTGGCTAATCAAGGAGCTTTGATACTCTGAATTTAATACCTCCATCACCTCGTTTTGGTGGCCAAAGCCACGACGATGATAGTTTTCGGACTGATGCAGAGAGCGTTTAAATGCTTTTGTATCCATAAATTTTTAAATAATAAGGGGTGAGCAAATACCCACCCTTTAATCTAACATTATTCACTAAAGAGATTACATCCTCTTGCTGCCAGAAAATTCTCCCCCATATCCTTCTTCACCATGTTCATAAATATCAACACCTTCAAATTCTTCTTCTGGCTTGACTCTTAATGTACCAAAGAAAGCCTGTAAGATTTTGAGAATCACAAAAGTACCTATACCGGCAACCAGATAGGCAACAATCACCGCTTGAATCTGGATCCAAAGCTGTCCAGGATTACCATGTAAGAGACCATTTGCACCATCACCATTGACTGCTTTGGTTGCAAATACTCCGGTTAAAATGGCTCCTACTGTTCCTCCAACACCATGGACTGAATAGCTATCTAGAGCATCATCAATTCTCGATTTACTTTTGAAGCTCACGGCAAAAAAGCAAGCCGTTGAAGTGATCGCCCCAATTAAAATTGAACCAATAGGATCTACAAAACCAGCTGCAGGGGTAATACCCACCAAACCTGCTACAGCGCCTGTAGCCATACCAACAGCTGTGGGATGGCCTCTCAATGCCCATTCTAAGATTAACCAAACTAGTGCGCCAGCAGCAGCGGCGGTGTTAGTAGCTACAACAGCTACAGTGGCTACTGACATGCCCGAAGAATCCTGAACTGCTAGGGCGCTTCCACCATTGAAACCAAACCAACCAAACCAGAGTAATCCTGCTCCTAGCAAGATAAAAGGAACATTATGGGGAGCAGGGATGTTGTTAGGATGAGCTAGCCTTGGTTTGAGAAGTATGGCTGCAACTAGCGCTGAAACCCCAGAGCTGATATGTACAACAGTGCCACCAGCAAAATCTAGAGCGCCTAATCCTCCATACATTCCAAGAAAACCACCTTTACCCCAAACCATATGAGCTAAAGGAGAATAAATAAAGGTTGACCAAATCAGCACAAAAGCAACATAGACTCGAAAACTAATTCTCTCAACTATTGCTCCAGAGATTAGAGCTGGTGTGATAATAGCAAACATTCCTTGATACATCATGAAGATCTGATGAGGAATTGTCGGAGCGTAAGATTTTACTATAGGAATATTGGGATCTGTTTCATATGCCATCTTAGCCAAGTAACCAACTACATCTCTGGCGTTGACACCATTGAGTCCTAGCCATTGTGATCCACCTATAAATGGGTTGCCTTCAGCAAAGGCCAAACTGTAACCCCAAAGAATCCAAGTCACTCCGACAATCGCCATCACAATAAAGCTCATCATCAATGTGTTTAAGATGTTGCGAGAGCGAACAAAGCCACCATAAAAGAAAGCCAGACCTGGAGTCATCAGCATAACTAGAGCTGTTGAGACAAGCATCCAAGCAGTATCTCCACCATCTGGCTTAGGGGGAGATGCTGCTACAGTTTGAGCTAGGGCATCCTGGATTTCTAGACCCAAGACCAGAGAGGTAGCCAGCAACAGAATAACAAAAATCTTTTTAAGCATGGTATATTGAAATTTGAATAACCATTCACTATCTCCCCTTTTGTATAATAATTCTGTAATTAAAAATACATTAAGCTACATAGCCTCTAATATTGATGCCAAAACAATATCAGAGGCTATGATGTTTTTTATTGGGTTCTTTGTGGTTAGCTACCTAGAAAAAAAGTGGGTAGCGTGAATAAAGATTAAATGGTCTTGCCTCCGGCAAATTCATCACCATAGCCTTCTTCACCGTGTTCATAAATATCAACACCTTCAAATTCTTCTTCTGGCTTGACTCTTAATGTACCAAAGATAGCCTGTAGAATTTTGAGAATCACAAAGGTGCCTATACCGGCAACAAGATAGGCAATGATTACCGCTTCAATCTGGATCCAAACCTGTCCAGGATTACCATGTAAGAGACCATCAGCCCCAGCACCATTGACTGCCTTGGTTGCAAATATTCCAGTTAAAATGGCTCCGACTGTTCCTCCAACTCCATGCACTGGGAAGGTATCTAGAGCATCATCGATTCCCAATTTACTTTTGAAGCTCACAGCAAAAAAGCAAACTGTTGCAGTGATTGCCCCAATTAAAATTGAACCGATAGGATCTACAAAGCCTGCTGCAGGAGTAATTCCCACCAAACCAGCTACAGCGCCTGTAGCCATACCAACCGCTGTGGGATGGCCTCTCAGTGCCCATTCTAAGATTAACCAAACTACGGCAGCCGCCGCCGCTGCTGTGTTAGTAGCTACAAACGCTACAGTGGCTACTGACATCCCTGAAGAATCTTGAACCGCCAGAGCGCTTCCACCGTTAAAACCAAACCAACCGAACCAGAGCAATCCTGCTCCTAACAAAATAAAGGGAACATTATGGGGAGAAGAGAGATTATGGGGATGGGCTCGGCGTGGTTTGAGAAGTATGGCCGCAACTAAAGCTGAAACACCAGAGCTGATGTGTACAACTGTTCCGCCGGCAAAATCCAACGCGCCCAAGCCACCATAAAGCCCAAGAAAACCGCCTTTACCCCAAACCATATGAGCTAAAGGAGAATAAATAAAGGTTGACCAAATCAGCACAAAGGCGACATAGACTCGAAAACTAATTCTCTCAACTATTGCTCCAGAGATTAGAGCTGGTGTGATAATAGCAAACATCCCTTGGTACATCATGAATGTCTGATGGGGAATTGTCGCAGCATAAGAGTCCAATACAGGGGTCTTGGGATCTGTCTCATAGGCCATCTTAGCCAAGTAGCCAACTACATCTCTGGCGTTGACCCCATTGAGACCCAACCAATGTAGTCCACCTATAAAAGGGTTGCCCTCAGCAAAGGCTAAACTATAACCCCAGAGAATCCAAGTCACTCCAACAATGGCCATCAAGATGAAACTCATCATCAAGGTGTTTAAGATGTTGCGAGAGCGAACAAAACCACCATAAAAGAAAGCCAATCCAGGAGTCATTAATAGAACCAAGGCTGCAGAAACCAGCATCCAAGCAGTATCTCCTCCATCTGGCTTAGGAGGAGCTTTAGTCAAAGTTTCAGCTAAGGCATCATGCATTTCTAGACCCAAAACCAGACAGATAGCCAGTACTGCAATAATCAAGCTCTTTTTAAGCATAGAAAAAATTAATTCTCCTTTTTCAATAAATAAGCACCAACATCTATATCTTGTTAAAATAAACAAAAAAGTGGAACTTATGTGTTATTAAGGCTTTTCTTCTTAGTAAAAATGTAGCTTGCGATCCTTACCACCTCAAACGTCACTCAGAAGAAACCATATTTTAAATTTCTGATCTTCTGATTATATTTTCTGTATTTGAAAATACATTGTGCTTAAGTCAGTAACTCAGTATGATAATATACAAAAATTGATACTTTTGGTTTTTAATGTACTTTGCAAAACTCTTAAAAATTAGGACAAAGTTAGGAGATCATTCAGCGATTCTATTTACAATAGGTATCTGTTTAACTTTGTTCTTTGTTTTAGTAGTTTTGCTTGCTCCTTTACTGCAAAGTTGGGGTATTTTGCTCGATCCAACTGATTTGCTAAGTAATCAAGTCTCTGCTCCACCTAGTTTTAAGCATTGGTTTGGCACCAATATCAGAGGCTATGATGTCTTTTCTCGTACTCTATTTGGCACTTCGGCTGCTCTGCAGGTAGTATTAGGAGCAACTGGCTTTTCTATATTAATTGGAGTTCCTTTAGGTCTTCTTAGTGGCTATCTTGGAGGAAAAGCTGATCGATTTTTCCTCTTTGTGATGGATACACTCTATACCTTACCAGGACTATTACTCTCAGTGACTTTGGTTTTTATTTTAGGAAGGGGAATTCTCAATGTGGCTATTGCTGTGAGCATTGCCTATATTCCCCAATATTTTCGTGTAGTGCGCAATCAGACAGTTAGTTTAAAAACGGAGATATTTATCGAGGCCGCTAGAGCAATAGGTGCAAGTCCTTGGCATATTCTCACTCGCTATCTTTTTTTTAATGTCATTCAAAGCATTCCAGTTCTTTTTACCCTCAACGCGGCTGATGCTGTTTTGGTTTTAGGTGGTTTGGGTTTTTTGGGTTTAGGGTTACCTGAAGAGATACCAGAATGGGGACACGATCTCAAAGAAGCCCTGCCTGATCTTTCCGTAGGAATATGGTGGACTACTTTTTTTCCTGGACTGGCTTTGACTCTTTTGGTGACGGGATTGTCTCTATTGGGAGAAAGTTTAAGTGAATGGATAAATACACCTAGTAGAGATTAGATAAAGAAATTACTATGGCTGATTTAGAGCAACTAAGAAAAATTAAACAGGGAGTAAAGCATTGGAATAGCTGGAGAGAGCAATATCCCGATATAGTAATAGAACTTAAAGAGACAGATTTAAGCTCCTTAGAGCTGCCAGCAATTTTTCTGGCACAGGCGAACCTATTTCAAGCCAACTTTGAAGGTACTAATCTGATTGCTGCAGATCTACGTGAATGTGATCTGCGCTATGCTAACCTGGCCTATGCTAATTTGATCGCCGCCAATTTGAGAAATAGCCTTCTCAAACAAGCCGACCTCAGTTCAGCTCTTTTGCAGCGCTGTAACTTAAGTGAAGCTAATTTAGTAGGAGCCAATCTAGCCCAAGGGAATCTCCAAGGTGCCAATCTCTATGAAAGTGAGCTAATCGGAGCTTATCTTTATAAAGCAAATTTAACTGGGGTTAAGGCTATCAATTGCCACCTCAATAAAGCCCATTTAGTTAGAGCCAATCTCTTTGGGGCAGATCTAAGGGGGGCTGATTTGCGCTGGTCTGATTTACGAGGAGCCAATTTGCAAGAAGCTAATCTAGATGGCGCTTTGCTGGATTACAGTATTTTTTCTAAACCATAGACTAGGTTTTTTAGTTCAGTTACCTTGCGTATACAGAGTAAAACTCCTGGCATATAACAAGAGCGATCACTGGTATCATGACGCAGGGTATAAATCTGACCAGTTGCTCCAAAAATTACCTCCTGATGGGCAATCAAGCCAGGCAATCTCACACTATGAATGCGGATATTTTCCTCCATCAGAGCGCCCCTAGCCCCGGCAGTAGTTTCAGTTTCTTTGACCTGTTGTGGATTAAATTGCTTGCCTAGTTCAGCTAGCATCTCGGCAGTCTTAATAGCTGTGCCACTAGGGGCATCAGCCTTTTGGTTATGGTGCAATTCAATAATCTCTACATGATCAAAGTAGCGAGAAGCAGAGATCGCCGCTTGTTGTAGGAGAACCATCCCTATGGAAAAGTTGGGGATAATCAAGCATCCAGTGCTGGCTTTATCGGCAAACTTACTTAGCTCTTCAATCTGCTCGGGGCTCAATCCTGTAGTACCGACTACGGGGCGCACACCATAGGCAATAGCACTGCGCACATTTTCATAGACGCTATCTGGATGAGTAAAATCCACCATCACTCCTTGGATTTTCTCTTGAGTTGCCATGACCAAAACACTTTGAAGATCCTGGAGAACTGGTACCTCGAGAGTTCCACAACCTACTATTTCGCCAATATCCGCTCCGAGGTAGTCCGAGTTATGATCTACTGCTGCTACCAGGGTCATATCGCTAGAAGTTGCTACTGCCTTGACAACTTCTCTGCCCATTTTTCCGGTAGCACCATTGACTACGACTGGGATTTTTGCCTGATTTTCCATAACTGCTTTAACTATTATTTTTGCTGATTATATCTTGAGAAGTGATAGTACTTTTGTCAAGAAACTAGAGAGAGTTACTGGATCTACCCCTAATTGTGTTCTTTCTTGCTGGGCTAGTAGGGCTCCTTGCGCATGCCACCAAGCGGCAGTAGCGACAATTGCTCCTAAATCTCTATTGGCACATTGGGCTACCAATCCTCCTGTCAAGCCAGCTAAAATGTCGCCACTCCCTCCTCTAGCTAGAGCTGGAGTACTTTTGTCCAGGCAATAGAGCTTCCCTTGAGGATCAGCAATGACAGTTCTAGCTCCTTTAAAGAGAACCACTGAACCCGAAAGTTGAGCTGCTTTTAAAGCTGAACTAAATCTATCTTTTTGGGGATTGTCAATTTGGCTAAAGAGTCTTTTGAATTCACCCAAATGAGGGGTCAAAACAGTTGGGCAGTTGCGATAGATCAAAGAGGGAACCAGATTAAGCAAAGCTACCGCATTTAGTCCATCGGCATCTAAAATTACTGGCGATTCTGCTTCTAATATTTTAGGAATTAACTGATGCGCATCCAGCGTCAGTCCAGGTCCACAGACAATTGCATCATATTGGCTCAGATCGAGCTTTTCAATCTCAGCAATTGCCCCAGTGCTTGTTTCTTGGCAACCTATTACCAAAGCTTCTGGCAGTTGGCTAATTAGAAGGGATTTGAGTGAAGCTGGAACAGCGATAGAGAGCATTCCCACTCCACTAGCCCTAGCTCCTAGTGCGCTTAAAATGGCGCTTCCTCCGTAGCGGCTCGAACCACATATCAAAAGTAAATGACCCTGTTGATATTTATGAGCTAGCAGATTGCGAGGCAGTGGCAGATATTGCCGGGCTAGTGAATCTGTAAAGATAAGTTTGTTGTGTTGTTCATTGTTTAGGGCAACTTCTGGAATACCAATATCAATTAGCTCTATTTCCCCTAGATTGCTCAAAGCTTGATCTTGAAAATGACCAATTTTCCATAAGCCCAAACAAAAGGTTCGTTTAGCTTTGATAGCAATGCCCATAGTTTCTCCAGTATCTGAATTGATACCTGAGGGAATATCTATACTGACAATGGGTATATTTGAAGAGTTCACCTGATTGATTAGCTCGAAAAGTTCGCCGCTGATTTGCCGAGTGAGTCCATAGCCAAAGAGACCATCAATAATCAAATCTGTTTCTAGAATCTGCTCTATTGATTGATTTAAGGGGATCTTGAGATATTGGGTATATTTTAGATGTTGTTTGGTTAGGTCTTTGGAGGCGGTTTCATTAAACAGATAGATTGATACTTGGTAGCCTGCTAGGTGAAGTTCTCTGGCAATAACCAAGCCATCACCTCCATTATGCCCAGGGCCTACTAGAGTGGATATTTTTTGGGGATTAGGATAGAGTTGTTTGATCCGGCTTGCCACGGCTGTAGCGGCCTTTTCCATCAGCGCTGCTACGGGCATTCCAGCTCTAAATAGTTCGTTTTCAATTCTATTGATAACTTCGCTGGTCACTACAATATTTTTAAGTTCTCTTTTCATAGAAACAATCTGCAAGTATAATAGTTAAATCCTAAACAAATTGGGGGGAATGGCGGAATGGTAGACGCGACAGACTTAAAATCTGTTGACTGCAAGGTCGTGAGGGTTCAAGTCCCTCTTTCCCCATATTAAGAGCATGCAGCAATATATCTCTCAGGCAACATATGCAGATATTCCTGCTCTTTGTCTTTTGTTAGAACATCTATTTACTCAAGAGAGCGAATTTCAGCCCGACGCCCAACTGCAAGCCCAAGGTTTAGAATCTATCATTAGTAATCCAAAATCAGGACAGATTTTTGTCCTACACAGTAACAATGCAATTATAGGGATGGCAAGCTTGCTATACAGCATTAGTACTGCCTTGGGAGGATATGTCGCCCTTTTAGAAGATGTAATAATTCATCCTGACTGTCGTAGCATGGGCTTTGGTTCTATACTGCTGCAACATGTTCTGCAATATGCTCAAGACAAAGGTTACAAAAGGCTAACTCTTTTGAGCGATATTGAAAATCTGCAGGCTCAGAAATTCTACCAAAAACATGGATTTTTCAAGATGTCCATGCTACCAATGCAACTTATTTTTTAGCCTAATTTGTGCTCATATTGTTTAGTTAATTGTGATAAGGTGATTTTATATTTAATGCCAGTAGGCTACTAACTAGGCTTAAAGAATATATTAAATGTCACTACCTACAAAATACTCCCACTGGGCTAAGGTTCTTAGCAAGTTCTTATCTATCGAAATTATAGTCCAAGGCCTAAACGTCCTAATTGGAATTTGGTTAGTAAGAGCCTTGAGCCAAAAAGAATATGCGTACTATACTATAGCCATAGGCATGCTCTCTACCATCAGCTTGATGTCTGATTCTGGCATCTCCTTTGGGATGACTTCTATAGGTGGAAAAGTATGGCAAGATCGCTTCCGTTTTGGGCAGTTAATCAATACTGCGATGAGGATGCGGTACTTTCTGGCAATAGTTTCTATAGCTGTAGTATCACCTGTATTGATCTGGATGTTAGCTCGTAATGGGGCTCCCTGGAGCTATACCATAATCATCACTTTGATTGTCTTGGTTGGGGCAAACTTCCAACTTACTAGCGGCGTATTGATGACAGTGCCAAGATTGCACTCCCAGATTAGGGTAATCCAAAATTTAGATCTTCTATCAAACCTAGTTAAATTCTTTTTATTGGGGATAGCTTATTTAACTACGCTCAATGCGGCAGTAGCTACAGCAACAACTGCCGCGGCCTTTGCAGTCTATCGTTTTGGCTTGGGAAATTTTGCACCCAAAAAAATTGATACGACAGCTAGTCAAAATCCAGAAGATAGACAAGAAATTCTAAAAATCATTAAAAGAACAGCTCCTAATACTGTTTTTTACTGCTTCCAAGGTCAGATCACCTTACTTTTGCTTAGTTTATTTGGTAATGTGCAAAATATTGCTGAAATTGGCGCATTGGGAAGATTAACCTTAGTTTTTACCATTATCAGCTCAGTACTAGGCAATATCATATTGCCTAGTTTTGCCCGTTGTCAATCTCATCGAATACTATTAAAGCGTTACTTTCTGATTCTCCTAGCCTCTGGTCTGTTTTCTGTATTTTTAATAGTTCTTTCTATATTATTTCCCCACCAAATATTATGGATTCTAGGTGGAAAATATAAACATTTAGAATCAGAACTGGTTTTGGTTATTTTGAGCGCGGGACTCAATTTTATTGCTTCGGTGATGTGGTCTTTAAACTCTAGTAAGGCATGGCTAGATGGGGTGATGTTCCAGATTCCAGGCACTTTGATAGTGCAGGTATTGGGAATTATGTTTTTAAATTTATCTACCTTGCATGGTGTGATTCTATTTAGTATGTGCCCCCTGGTGCAGTCTTTTATTCTCAATTCCTTCATGAGTTATAGAGGATTGCAGGAAAAGGCAATACAAGAGTCTTCTGAAAATGCCGTTTAATTATGTTGCAGTTAGATAAGGTTGATTTTTACAAAGGATCTGTTTGTATCCTCAATGATATTAATTTGCAAATTGAACAAGCTCAATTGATTGGCCTAATTGGTCCTCCATCGGCAGGCAAGACCACCTTTTTAAAACTATTTAATCGCTTGATTGAACCAACTCATGGACAAATTCTCTATTATGGGCAATCATTGAGGAAATTGCCTATCAAGTCAGTAAGAACGAGCTTGGTTCTAGTTCCCCAGTCCGTTTCCCTTTTGGGTATGAGAGCAGATGAGGCTATTTCCTATCCTTTAAAACTACAAAATTTAGCAGATTCAACGGTTCAAGAGCGCTTAGACTATTGGCTTGCTAAATTTCCTTTGCTAGAAGAATTTTTACAAAAAGGCGAATGGGAACTGAGCCTAGGGCAAAGACAGATAGTATCTCTAGTAAGGGCATTAGTGATGCAGCCCAAAGTTTTGCTATTAGATGAGCCAGTCTCTGCTTTAGATTCAGCAATGGCCAACAAGGTGATTGAATTGCTCCTGGAAGTTAATCAAAATCATCAAACAACTATTATTATGGTTAACCATCAAATTGAGATACTCAAACAATTTGCCCAGCGTATTTTTTCTCTAGAAGATGGCAAGTTGTCAGATGAGATAATTACTGAAGCTACCAACTGGTCTTCTTATCAATTCAATTTAGAAAATATTCAAAAACTTCTTAGCGAGTTTTAACTGGATTTCAAAAGATCATGTTGTCTTTTGGAGATATCCATAAGGAATTCTAGATTAAACTTATAACCTATATTGCGAACAGTTTGAATTAGATTTGGTTGTCTGGGATCTGGTTCAATTTTTTTGCGTAAACTTAGAACGTGAGTATCAACAGTGCGAGGGTTGTCTATAGATTCAGGCCAGGCCCTGCTAAGTAGTTCACCTCTGCTCAAAGGTAAACCACCAGCTTGGGTTAAAACATAGATGAGGCTGAATTCTTGAGGAGTTAAATCTACATTATTGCCTTGATAAAGCACACGTCTTTGCACTAGATCAATTTTGAGATCGCCATATTCTAAAGAAAGTGGAACCATCATCATTGCTTTTCTGCGCAAAAGTGATTCTACTCTAGCTAGCAACTCTTGCATCCCAAAAGGTTTAGTTAGATAATCATCAGCTCCCATCTTGAGACCTCTGACAATATCTTTTTCGGTATTCCGGGCAGAGAGAATCAAAATTACAGGATGATGTTTTTCCGAGAGCCATTGGGAAAGCTCTAGTCCATCTCCATCGGGTAAATCTGAATTGAGGATAACCAAAGTTGGAAGCTGGCGTTCAAAAGACTCTTTAGCATGTTGAAATTTGCCAAATAACTGCACAAAATAACCGCGTTCGCGTATGTGCCAACCCAATAGTGACCGTAAATGAGGATTGCTTTCAACAATAGCAACGTAGGTAGAACTCACTTAACAGAATTATTCCTCGAGATTTATATACAGGCTAGGCTAACAAACTATCTGATAAGATTTTGTAATTTTAGTTACATGAAAGTTATCCTTGCCAGATTGCTATATATTTTAAAATCATGTAAACCCTAGAATCTATCTTGTTATCTTGTCACACATTTTTTACTATGCTATATTAAATTGTGTAAGACTAGAATGCTAGTTCAAGTGATATTGGTGGAGATTCCCAAGCGATGTCAGTATTTGTCGGAAATTTACCCTATGAGGTTTCTCAAGACGATCTTAAAGACGTCTTCAAAGAATATGGCACGGTTAAAAGCGTTAGACTTCCTATCGACCGGGAAACAGGGAAAGTTAGAGGGTTTGCCTTTGTAGAGATGTCTTCTGATGAGGAAGAGAATAAGGCTATTGAAGAATTAGATGGTGCTGACTGGGTTGGCAGAACGCTCAAAGTCAGCAAAGCCAGCCCAAGAGATGATAGACGCCCCAATGTTCGTGGTATTGAGCGTAGAGAAAAAAAAGCCGACAATTAAATTATCAATCTCATATCAGACTAAGAATTAGCCACAGTACTTAAGTTTTTTGACCTGTGAATTTTGGTGATAGCGCTATTATTGCTCTATCCCAAATTTTGCTGTATGCAGTCTGGCTATCTTGTTGTCTTGATAGTGTACGTACTTATTGTTGGACTCTAAAAGTTATCAAAGATTTTTCAATCTTGGGTTTTTGGACAAATTCACTTCAATTTTTTTATGTTAGCAATAATCCATCAAGGAATAGTCTTTTCAATATTTTAGACTATATTTGAGAAGAAAGGCAATTCTAACTCATCAAAAAAAATGGATTTGTTGGATAAATTTCGCAATATTTTCCCCTGATACTTGAGCCTGTTATTCCTTCTAGGTTAAGGAAATGCCATCAGAAATTTTCCCAATTGATGAGGGATTGAGACACTTTTGGTTTATTTAAGACCAGAAGTTTTTTTTAAGTGATCTTAAATTCAAATACGATTAAATATTAGATATTTACTGAGGTTGTAAATGATTAATTCTTGGATATTTAAACTATAATTATGTCTAAATTAAATTTAGTTTTCTGATCTTTTCAACAAATACCTAATTTATATTTGTAATGCAAAGATAGATCAATTGCAATTATTAATTGTCTGAGAATATCTCCAAAAAATTAATCCTCCAGAAACTAACTAAACAGACATGAAAACTTTTGACGTCAGTCTTCTTGATTTGAATTTCATCTACAACCAAGTTATTGTTCCCATTATTCGTGTTGTCAAATATCTAGCCGATGGTACTCCCGTCTACGGCTATACTGTACCAAATTATTCAACTACTCAAACTCCCGGAACTGTAGTTGAGCTCGGAGTAGTAGGAATTGCAAGTACTCTAGCCCAAAATACAATCAATCCTTCAACTGGACTAGCCTATACAACATTTACGC
>CAISPN010000097.1 GCA_903887375.1 uncultured cyanobacterium | reverse complement strand
TGTACTCAACAGAGCTAATATCGGATTTGAAGTAATGCACGAGCGCAATGCTCACAACTTCCCTCTTGATTTGGCTTCTGGCGAACAAGCTCCCGTTATCAACGGATAAAACTAAATAACTCTCTCTTAAGCACTCCCATTTACTTGGGGGTGCTTTTGGTATTTGCACGCAGCGCTTGCTCAAACCAAGATTGCATTTGTTCTCGAGCTTCAAGTTCCATAATTCCACTAATAACCTTTAGTCGATGGTTTGAAGATGCTCCATCAGGTAAGTTAATCAGAGTGCGTATGCTACCAGTTTTGGGATTATCAAGGCTATAGACTAACTGACCAACTCTAGCTTGGATAATAGCACCCGCACACATGGGGCATGGCTCAAGGTTCACATACATGGTGCATTTATCCAATCGCCAAGTGCCTAGTTGATGACAGGCTGTTTGAATTGCTAAAATCTCAGCATGAGCTGTAGGATCTTGTCTGTTCTGCTTAGAATTACCTTTAATAGATAGGATGTTGTCTAGATGATCAACTATCAATGCGCCAACGGGAACCTCGCCAAGCTTACTTGCTATGCTGGCAACCTCCAAAACCTTACTCATATATTGCCGGTGCTTGAGATATTCCTTATGGGAAATGCTAAAAGAGCTTGTCATATAATAAATTTAATACCTGAGTTAAGAGAAAATGGTAATGTTTAAGTTGGACTTTAATATTTGTTTAAACAGACATTAATTATAAAAGTAATATATTGCGTTATGTAACGATGCATGAAAATATTCCTCAAATAGGTACAGATGGGGACTTACTGAAAAGATTCAACGCGTTAGAAGAATCTGACAAAATAGAAGTTCTTGAAAGTTCTGATTCCTATGGAGCAGCCAGCTACGATTTGCTAATCCTAGCACTAGAAGATAATTCTGAATTAGTCAGGCAAACAGCATTTAATTTCATTAAGATCTACAAAGACGCTAATACAAAGCAAGTCTTAACAAGATACCTTATTGACAATAGTGCAATCAATTTAGATCTTGTTGGCATAGACTTGAGTGGATGTGATTTGAGCTGGGCAGATTTACGTCTTTCCGATTTGAATAAAGCAAACCTGAGCGGAGCAAATTTGAGCAATGTTAACCTTGCCGGGGCCAATTTAACCCAAGCGAATCTAAATAAGGCTAATCTCAATGATGCTGACCTTAGCTGGGCAGAGCTCGATGCTTGTGATTTAAGGGGCTGCGATCTAAGCAAACTTGACTTTAGAAAATTAAAAATATCTTCAAATACTCTGCTTGATTACAAAGGGCTTGTGGTTTGGCAATTGGCCAATCGGCAGTTAAATAGTAAATCTTTATTAGACACAGATCTTAGTAATCTTAATTTAGAAGGTTTTGATTTTACTGGTCTTAATCTTAGCGGCGTCAAATTATCAGGCAGTAACCTCAAGTATGCCAATTTTAGTAACACAGATTTAATGGGTAGCGACCTGAGCCGTGGCGATCTCAGCGGAGCTGTTTTTTACTACGCCAATATTGTCCAAACTGACTTCAGCTTGGCCAAACTCAATAATGCCGAGCTAACTCAGGTTTGTATGAACAATGCCGACTTCAGCTGGGCTGATTTGAGAGATGCTAAATTAACAGCCATAGAAGGCAGAACAATTGACTTTAGGAACGCCAATCTATCAGGCGCTAATCTATGTGGTGCCAATTTAACTAATGTCAATATGGTCAGGGCAATTTTGAATAACGCAGATCTCTCTCAAAGCAAACTGATTCAAGTGAATTTAACTGATTCGGAGCTTATCAATACAGATCTTAGTGGCGCTATCTTTCTGGATACTAGTTTAGTGGGACTTGAATTAAAAAAGACCAATCTAACTGGTATCCAGCTCAGTGGTAATAATTTAAGCTATTTGAATCTCTCTGGGCTCAATCTGGCTAATTCAGCTTTGATTGCTTGTGATCTGACCAATGCCGATTTGAGCAATACCAATTTAGAAAGCGCCGATCTTAGTGGCGCCACTTTCAAAGGTTGCAATCTTACTAATGCCAATTTAAATAACGCCGATCTTGGTAATGCTGATTTAGTAGATGCAATTTTAACAGGAGCCAGTTTTGAGAAAGCTTCACTGACAAAAGCAAATCTTAAAGGAAGCAATTTAAGTAGTAGCAATCTCAATGGAGCTAATTTGCGAGAAGCTAACTTAGAATTAGCCAATTTAAGCAAAATGGATTTAAGTACTACTTCTTTGGGCAGGTCAAATCTCAAAGGAGCGAATCTTGGACGGGCCAACTTGACTGGTACGGATTTAAGAAATGCTGAATTGAGCGAAAGTAATTTAAGTTATAGTAACCTCAGTTATGCCAATTTAAGAAATGCTACCTTGCGAGGCTCTAATCTATCTGGAGCCTATGTAATTAGTGGAAACTTTGTAGGTGCCAATTTAACAGGCGCAAAGTTAATTACAGCTAATTTTCATAGAGCAAATCTCAATGGAACAATAATCGTTGGGGCAACTCTCAAATTCACTAACCTTATGGGTGCTAATCTCTGGAGGGCTAATCTCTGGAGAGCTAATCTTTGTGGTGCCAATTTAGTAGGAGCAAACCTGATGGGGACTAACCTACGTGAGGTTAAAATTGACCAAGAAACTCAAATGGACAACGAGCAGCGCGATAGATTTAAAACCATCATGTAATCAAGAAAGATAATAAAGAGAATTAGAGCTTCTCAATTGAGAGATATTGGCATTGCCAGTACAAAATAAAACGGTTTTCATCTCTGCTAGGATCAGCTTAACCAGCAAATCTAGAGATTCAGGAGAATCTCTAGCGGCTTGCAGGAAGGGAAAAGCCAAACCTGCTATATCTGCTCCTAGGGCGATAGCCTTAGATACTTCTAGCCCATTGCGCAATCCACCTGAGGCAATCAAAGGGATCTTGCCATTGAGCTGACGAATTTGTTTAATACATTGGGCAGTAGGAATACCCCAGTCAGTAAAGCTTAGTCCTAGTTGTTTTTGAAGTTTATTGTCAGCCCTTTCGCTTTCTACCTTCGCCCAAGATGTTCCCCCAGCTCCTGCAACATCAATTGCACTAACTCCAGAAGCAATAAGTTTTTCTGCCATCTTGGCGGAAATACCATTACCTACTTCCTTGGCAATTACTGGTATTGCTATATTTTGACAGAGATTTTCAATTTTGCTTAGTAACCCTTTGAAGTTAGTATCACCTCGGTTTTGAATACATTCTTGTAGAGGATTAAGGTGTAGTACTAAAGCGTCAGCCCCCAGCGAATCGACTATCGCTAGACATTGATCTACAGAATAATTATAGTTGAGTTGAATTGCGCCCAGATTGGCAAATAGTAAGATATCAGGGGCAACAGAGCGAACCTCAAAAGTATCAGATAGTTCTGGTTGTTCTAAAGCTACCCTTTGAGAGCCTACCCCCATAGCTAAACCGTAGTTTTGAGCAACCTCAGCCAAACGATGATTAATTAGCTTGGCTTGTTGAGTTCCTCCAGTCATAGAGGAGATTAGTATTGGAGCTGAGAGCCTTTTGCCCAGAAAGCTGGTTTCTAAGGTAATATCTTGGAAATCCAACTCTGGTAGGCAGCAGTGGGTGAAATGGTAATGCTCAAAACCATTAGTCTGCTGATGAAACTGAACATTTTCATCTAGACAGATTCGTAAATGTTCTGCTTTGCGCTGCTCGATATCATTGAATTGATTCACTTAAAAATACTTTCAAATAAAGCTCTTCCTTGTACTCCCCCTAAAAGAGGATCGGCTGAGCGCTCAGGATGTGGCATCATTCCTAGTACATTGCCCTCTATATTAGTGATGCCGGCAATATTGTTAAGAGAACCATTGGGGTTGACCTCTTCTTTGATTTCACCCGTACTACTGCAATAGCGAAAGAGAACTTGTCCTTGATCTTCAAGTTTTTGGAGAGTATCAGGATCACTATAATAACAGCCTTCACCATGAGCAATAGGTAAACTAATCACTTGATCTTTTTGATAATTAAGGCTCCAGGGGGAAGTGTTGTCCTCTACTTTGAGATTTACTCGCTCACAGATAAAGTGCAGATTCTTGTTTCTCATCAGCGCTCCTGGAAGCAAACCCACTTCGGTTAAAATCTGAAAGCCATTACATATTCCCAGAACCATTTTTCCTTGTTTGGCCGCTTCTACTATAGAAGCCATTACTGGAGAAAAACGGGCAATTGCCCCACAGCGCAAGTAATCTCCGTAGCTAAAACCACCGGGAATTACAATCACATCTAGATCACCAAGATCTGTTTCTTGATGCCAAACCAGACGACTGGGGGCTCCCAAGATATCTTTTGTGACGGTTAAAACATCTCGATCACAGTTAGAGCCAGGAAAAACAATGATGCCAAATTTCATCTTTTGTTACTCCTTGGCTACAATCTCAAAACGATAATTTTCAATGACTGTATTTGCTAATAATTGATGACAAATTTGATCAAGTTGAGCGCTTGCTTCTTGCTCATTCTCAGCAGCAAGGGTCAGCTCAATATACTTACCTATTCTGACTTGTTCGACGCTTGGATAGCCTAGCTGCAATAATCCTGAACGCACTGCAGTGCCTGCAGGATCTAGCACCGATGGTCTTAATGTAACGTAAATTTTGGAATGGTAGGTCTGTGGCATCGCTGGGAGCTAGGGTCAGAAGAATGGCCTTTATGATACCATGCCAATGTAATTAAGATAAAGCAAATCAAGGAGTAATCATGTTCAGTCGTTACCGTAAAGATACAGAACCTGAGGAAATTGTAGATAGTACCTCAGAAGAAATCTTTAGTGATCCAGAAGATCTAATCACAGCTCAACCAGAAATAGTGGAAGTGGTTGAAAAAATCAGCGTGATCCTATCGCCTTATTTCATTGTTTTAGTAGGATTGTTACTCTATAAAGAGAATGTCTATATTGCCAATAGTTTAATTTTAATTGGCATACTTTCACTACTTAAGATCTCTTGGGGCGATATTATTGGATTTTTTGAGGGTTTAAAAAATTTTTTAGGTAGAGCTCCTGATGACACAATTGACTAAAAGAGAACGCGAACCCAAAAGCAGCTTACTACTATATCATCTACTCAAATGGTCTCTAGTTAGCCCTGTTTTGCATACCTATTTCAGGGTCAAGATTTACGGGGCAGAAAATGTTCCTGCCAAAGGATCTTTTATAGTAGTTAGCAACCATGCTAGTAACCTGGATCCTCCAATTCTCTCTAGTGCAATAGGCCGCCCTGTAGCCTTTATGGCCAAAGAAGAACTTTTCAAAATACCAATATTAAAAAATTTGATTAAGCTCTATGGAGCCTATCCAGTCAATAGAACCTCCGCTGATCGTCAGGCAATTAGATCTGCTATTGCAGCATTAGAGCAAGGTTGGGCCATAGGTATTTTTTTAGAAGGTACTAGAACAAATGATGCTAAAGTCAATGATCCCAAATTGGGAGCAGCCCTAATTGCAGCGAAATTTGGAGTTGGCGCTCTGCCAGTGAGTCTCTGGGGAACTGAAAAAGTATTAAAAAAAGGTTCTAATTTTCCCTCTATGGTTCCTTTGACTATTAGAATAGGTCAGATCATTCCTCCACCAGGGAGCAACAAAAAAGAGGACTTGCTAAAATTTACGCAAGATTGCGCCAATTCAATCAATCACTTACATGATTTAGGACGTTAAACAATGAGTGAAGCTATATCCTTTGAAGAAGCACTAGAAAGATCTGATGATTTACTTGAAATGATTGCTAATGGTTCTTTGAGCGAATCACAAATAGAAGAGATTGTTACAAAGCTAGTAGCTAGCGAAAATGGAGCTAGGGGATTTTTTGTGAACTACTTGACTACTGATTATGATTTTGCCAATAGCCCATCTATACCTATAATCAAGGCCTTGAGCTTATCTCCAGCTATAGTCTCAGAGCTCTTGGTAAAAAATTTAGCCATGTCTACCGCTACAAAATCAATCCACGAGGGCAACGGCGATCTAGAGCAAGCGGCTGGTTCTACCTTGGTCCAACAAAGAAGCTTGAATTTATTAAATATACTCAAGTTGCCTCAATCTAGCGAAAAAATAGCCCAGCTCGCTACGACCCTCCAAACAGGAGTAGGGGATTATCAAAGCTTTATAGAAAGATGGGGTTACGACCAGCAGCAAAAAGAAGCCATTTTCAACGTTCTTCCTAGCTAATTAACAAGAAAAGAAAATTTGTTGAGAAAGCGTAATAAAAAATACTTTACTTCAAGGTTATCATTAAGATTATGTAGCTATGCTTAATTTTCTTAAACAATTCTTAAACTACGCTTTTGTAACTTAATTTTAAAAAAAACTTGTTAAAAGTATGAAATATCACAAATTTTATGAATTAGAAGATAAAAACTATACCAAATCTTTAAGTAACGAAATAGACTTAAATAGTTCTTCAGCTATTGGATCCAATCGTAATCGAGAAATTATTAGGTTTGCTGGGGTATCTCGCATATTTTATCAAGGAGATATTTACCAATGCTGGAAAAACCTACAGAGCAGTGATCCCAGCCAATCTTTATGCCATGGTGATAAAGATATCATCGAGAAAAAACATCTAGAAAATATTCGCCATCGCCTAGAGCAGAGGTTGAAAATTGCCAGAGCCAAAAATGATGAGCGATTAATTTTTATCTTAGAAAAAGAAAAGCAACTGAGTTAGTCACAGACTAATCAAGAAACAGCAAAGATGTTATTATAAATCTTTAGTAACAAAGACAATCGGACAAACAATATGGCTTTACAACTAGGTGATATAGCACCAGATTTTACACAACAATCTTCGCAAGGAGAGATATCTTTTCACCAATGGGCTGGAGATAGCTGGGTAGTTCTTTTTTCCCATCCTGCAGATTTTACCCCTGTGTGTACTACAGAGCTGGGGACTGTAGCTTCTCTGAAATCTGAATTTGACAAGAGAAACGTCAAGGTTATTGCTTTGAGTGTTGATGGAGTCAATTCTCACAAAGGATGGATTACTGATATCAATGAGACTCAAAAAACCACGGTCAACTATCCTATCATTGCCGATGAAGACCGAGTGGTTTCTGATTTATATGGTATGATTCATCCCAATTCTCTCAACAATTTGACCGTTCGCTCAGTATTTGTAATCGATCCCAACAAAAAAATCCGCCTGACAATCACCTATCCAGCTAGTACTGGTAGAAATTTTCCTGAGATTCTCAGAGTAATCGATTCTCTGCAGCTGACCGATAACCACAGCGTAGCTACTCCTGCTAACTGGCAAGATGGTGGTGATTGTGTGGTAGTCCCTTCAATCTCTACTGAAGAAGCTAGGGTCAAATTTCCCAAAGGTGTTAATGAAGTTAAGCCTTATCTTCGTATAACTCCTCAACCCAATAAGTAGCCTAGGGCTCTATTTAGACTTGGGGTGGGCTTAATGAGCTCACCCCTATTAATTTATCTGTTTATAGCTTAATAAATTATGGATATCAAAGATGGCTTTGTTAGTGCAATTGGTCGAACTCCTTTGATTCGGCTCAAAAGTTTTTCCAAAGAAACAGATTGTGAAATTTTAGGTAAAGCGGAGTTTCTCAATCCTGGTGGTTCAGTTAAGGACCGAGCCGCGCTCTATATCATTGAAGATGCTGAAAGAAAAGGAATACTCAAGCCAGGTGGCACGGTGGTAGAAGGGACTGCTGGCAATACTGGAATTGGGCTTGCTCATATTTGCAATGCTAAGGGTTACCGCTGCTTGATAGTGATTCCTGAGACCCAATCTCAAGAGAAAATAGACACTCTGAGAATTCTTGGAGCTGAGGTTTTGACTGTGCCTGCCGTTCCTTATCGAGATCCTAATAACTATGTCAAGTTATCTGGCCGAATTGCCCAAGAGACTGAAAATGCCATCTGGGCAAATCAATTTGACAATCTAGCTAACCGGCAGTCCCACTATGAAACAACAGGTCCTGAAATATGGGAGCAGACCGAAGGCAAGGTTGATGGCTGGGTGGCAGCTACAGGTACTGGTGGAACCTATGCTGGAGTTGCTCTATATCTTAAAGAGAAAAATCCCAATATTAAATGTGTAGTAGCTGATCCTCTAGGTAGTGGGCTCTATAGCTATATTAAAACCGGAGAAATTAAGATTGAAGGTAACTCTATTACTGAGGGAATTGGCAATAGTAGAATAACTGCCAATATGGAAAATGTACCCATCGATGATGCTTTGCAAGTTGATGATCCCCAGGCTATTGCAGTAGTCTATCAGCTCTTGCAAAAAGATGGGCTGTTTATGGGTGGTTCAGTGGGGATCAATGTAGCAGCAGCAGTTACTCTTGCCAAACAGATGGGTCCTGGTCATACTATTGTTACAGTTCTTTGTGATGGTGGTTCTCGTTACCAATCAAAGCTCTATAACAGGCAGTGGCTCTCTAGTAAGAACTTGTTCCCTGGCTAAGGCTACCTACGATTGATAAAACTGCCGCCACCACCAGATTTATTAGCAAAGCTGCCATGGTTAATCCAACCTTTAACGCCGTTGATCCATCCATGAGTGTTGTTACGAAAACTGGGAGAGTGGTTTAAAAAAGCTGCGGCCAATAAGATCTCATTAGACTGATTGGCAATCATTGCTTGATTTTCCTGCTCTTTAATATTTTTGGAAATCTTACTCAAACGAGATTCAACACTAATATGAGGTGATTCGCTAGTTGGATTTTCTCTTTTAGCATCAGCTTTAGTAATATTTAAAGAAGAAAGAGCTAATAAAAAACCGACTAAACCTGCTTTAGATGAAATTTTCATGGTATTTTTGTGCCTTGTTTATTGATCTATTGGTTGATTAATTTCAGTTCTTGCAATATCAACTATCTCTTTACGCAAGGTTACTGTTTGTGAAGAATCAGAGGTTTTGTGTCGTTTAGAAATACGTACTTCTTCTTTAAGGAAAAGCCGTTTTTCTACTACAGTAATCTCTTCAATGATGGGAATAATTAATACTCCATCTTCTTCTCTAATTTCAGGAACTTGATCTTCTATGATTCGCTCAATTGGAATATGTTCAACAACAACTTCTTCGGTTGTGGTGGGAGTATTGACAACTTCATCTCTAGTTTCAATTCTCTTGTTAATGAGAACTTTAGCACGCTCTATTTTTTCCTTGATTACAGTCAATTCTTCCTGAACAACAGGGATGACCATTTCTTGCTGGTCGGTTATTTCTATTCGTTTTACTATGCTGGAGATATTATAAGTTCCATCAGGTTGCAGAATTAATTTATCAACAGAAAATAGGCTACTGGAGCCATCGTCAAAATTAACTACAACATTTTCTGCTTCAAATTCAACAACTCTCCCTACTTTGTTATCTCCGTGGACAATAGAATTTATCTGCATAATTTGACTACCTTAAATTATTAATAACACTAGAACTATATATTCTACTAAATTGAACAAAAAATGGATGATAGACAAAAAGTCCATCATCCAAATGGCCCTAGTATACTTAATCAGTAATGCTATTAGTGAGCACTACGAACTCTTTCCCAAGCATATTTGATTACTGCAGCATTTTGATCCCATGTTCCAGGATTTTTATCTTCCCAGATACGACGTGAATCCGCTTCAACTGCAGACCAAGGGCTGCTACGGAATGGTTCACGAGTAGCCAAAGAATAACCGAAGTTAAAAGCTGGTTTCAAACCATCATAGGAAACACCGCTATTGGTCAAGTGCTTGTCGTAGAAGCCACGAAAATCGGTATCATAATCTTGGAAAGAACGCGCTGTTGGAATTTCTTCAATTTCAACATCTTGACGGCGTAGAGTTTCCTTGATAGTTTCGATTTTATCGACAACTTCTTTGCCTAGGTATACTTCTTCAACAACACGCGCTGTTTTGGAAACTTTAGCAATTTCATCAACTTCAACCATTTCAAAGGAACGGGCTTGGAATAGATCTGCAGTGATGGCAACTTCGCGGTTGATTGGGCGGCGTTTAACTCTAATTGTTTCATCACGTAGGGAAACATCTTGAGAAACTTCACGCTCAGTAACAACGTTATAGATGCGAAGACGACCACGCTCTACTTGCTCTTTGCCTACTTGCAATTCTTCTTCAATAACGTCAATTACATCATCATGCTTAGCTGCATCTCTTAACTCTAGTTTAGTATCAACTTTTCTGAGTTCTTCAGCGCGCTTGGCAATATTGACAATATTGAAGTTGGACAAAATCTCAGTGGCTCTGCCAACTGAACTATCTGCAACACTAGCAGTGATTATTGTTCCACCTTGACGTACACCTTCAAGATATACATCTGAATCGGGGGAAGGAATGTTTTTACGTAGGTTAGCTAACTTGGGTACATCATCTTGATCATCGTTGGTTAAAATGTCGAGATCTGCTTGGGCGTATCCTTCGTTGCGAAGAGCAGCGTAGGCTCTTTCGCCTTCTTTGCGATCATCAAATAGACCAATTACTGTCCTTGTCATTTCGTTCTCCGATTGAGTTAACTCTTAGTACTTGCATGACTTTCTTTCAAGTCAAGATTATCTTAGCAAATTAAGTAACGATTTTCACAGTTAAAAAATTTTTTATATGTAAATTATCTGTTAACCAAATAAAACGATAGTTCATGTACGTTTTAGACGTTTTACATGTATAAATAAGTAGAATAAAGGTTAAGAAAAAGTTAAGGTTTATCTGGTATGTTGTTTCAAGCAAGGTTTTTGAGGTATTCAAAGATTAAAACATTATTTTTTTTCAATAAAGTACAATAAGATGTTTTGCACCAATAAAATAGTACTCAAAATGAATTGCCTTGGTAAATATTAAAAAATAATTAATTTATAAGGGCTAAAACCAAAAAATTACCCCAGTAGAGTTATGTTGGGGTGATAAAAGTTAAAAAAAATTTAAATAACTTATAAATAATTATTTACTAAATCTAGGTCTAAAGCCCAGAATACCAGCAACTCCCAAAGCTACACCCAAAGATGTCGAGGGTTCAGGTACGGAAGTAGGGCTAATTGGTACAATGGTCTCAAAAGATATTGGTCCGTTTGAACTATCGTATCTATATTGAGGTGGAAAATAAAGAGGACTACCAGGGCCAGAGGTTGAAGTTGTTATGGATGTAACATTCTGAACCCAGGTTATTGCTTTTAAATCTAAGCCACCAAATATCTCCGTTGATGAATACTTTCCATGCTGAGGAGGTTCACTTAAATAGTAAGATGCGCGAATTGCCACTAGTTGTCCATCTTTAAAGTCAAAGACTGGATTATCAGTCAATCGATAAGTTCTTGGACCATTAGAATAGAGCGAAAACTGCGCATTTGGCAGTTGATTGAGGTTAGCAGTTTCTTCTCCAAT
>CAISPN010000096.1 GCA_903887375.1 uncultured cyanobacterium | reverse complement strand
TTGGATTATCATTGGCAGACCATGCTTCTTGATTTTGAGGGGGAGAATGCGGGGATACTTAATAATGATGCTTAAGCAAAATGTGGCATCAGGTGATTATTTGCTAGCAAAGGTTTTCTCAATCCATTCCCACTCAATATCAACTAAATAATCTACTGCCCAGTTAGAATAGCGTTGCATAAAATGAAAAGGGTAGGTATGAGCAACACCTACAACCTGCATACCCGCTCTTTTAGCAGCTTCAATTCCAACAGGAGTATCCTCAATCGATAGACATTGCTCTGGAGAGATGTTTTGAAATTTAGCAGTAGCTACAAGATAAGATTGAGGATCTGGTTTAGCTTTCTCTACTTGGTCTTCACCTACAATGACATCAAAATATTTTATTAACTGCAGATGTTCTAAGACAAATTTGGCTTGGGAATTGGGAGCCCCTGAAACCAATCCAATCTGTAAACCTCTGAGCTTAATCTCTGACAATACTTGTTCTATATCTTTATAAATAGGAATTGATTCTAGAGTTTTAATATATTCCTGATAGGCTTGATTTTTTTGCTCTATCAGTTTTTGTAGATAAGTTTCAGTTACCAAACGCCCACGTTCTCGCAGAAGATCTTCTATGCCGCGATCTCCCCTACCTAGACAAAACTTTTTATATTCTTGTTGCGTAGCAATGATATTTTCATCTATTAACAAATCCCTGGTGAGTTTGCAATTAATATCCTCATCATTGATTATGACTCCACTGAGATTGAAAATAATTGCCTTAAGTTTCATCTAGTTAAATTAACCAGGTTTAACAGCTCTAGTAATTTGGTGAATTAACCAAATATCATCAGTTTTAATCTCCCCAAAGCCAACTGAAACTAACCAAGAATCTAGGTTTCCTTGAGCATATTCTTTGATATATGGCTCCTCAAAAATATTAGCAAGCCAACTTGCTCGGTTTATGACTTTCTGGTTACCATCGAGAATTAAAACCTGTCCACCTGGAGTTAGTAGCCGAAATACTTCATCTAGAACTGATTTGATGATTTTAGTCGGTAGCTCATGAAAAAGAAGAGAGATTGTCACCAAATTCACTGAATTGTTGGCTAAAGTTGTGCTTTCGGCAATACCATGGCGCCAATCTATGATTAAGTGTTGCTCTTTAGCTTTGTAGCGAGCAAGAGCCAACATATAGGGGGAAAGATCAATGCCCATAACTTGACTATCCGGAAAAAGTTTTTTCAGGGCTAATGTGCCACTGCCGGTGCCACAACCGAGATCGATAATTTTTTTAGGATACCCAACTATTTTATCTAAAAGAGCCTGACGCACTATAGTTTCACTAGGGGGCAGGACAAATTGCGTGATCGGATCATAGGTTACCGCTGCAGCAGAAGTTAAATAACCACCTGCTATGCCGTGGAAGTTTTGGCTTTTGTAATATTGTGGATAGCTGATTGAGGGATCTTTGAGCTTTTGGGTCTCTCCCTCCCAATCTATTGCCTTTTGAGTTTGCTCTATTTGTTCTTTGTTCAATAAAAATGTACTAAAAAGTGGTTTGAGAAAACGATCCCAGATAGTATCTTTGCTCATTATCTATTAGCTTACGTTGATTTTGGTGACCCAATCTTGATATTTGGGTTCTTGATCTTGAGTGATTGCAGTTAGAGTTTCTTTTAATTTTTCAGTAAAAGGCCGGGTTTTGGGTAGATGGAAGTTTTCAATCTTGTGGATTGGGGTGATTTTGGCTGCAGTTCCACATAAAAAAGCCTCATCTGCAATAAAAAGCTCTGATTTATCGACTGTCCGCTCTTGCAATGGTATTGCCAAATCTCTAGCGATAGTCATAACACTATCTCTAGTGATGCCCTCAAGAATATCTTGATCCAGACTAGGTGTAATTAATGTTCCATTTCTAACTATAAAAATATTCATTCCAGTTGCTTCACAGATCTTGCCTTGTGTATTGAGCATGATCGCTTCATCAAAGCCAGATTCTTTGGCTTCAGTTTTGGCTAGAGCCGAGGTGATATAGCCGGCTGATATTTTACCTCTTAAGGGAAAGGAGCGATCTTCTTGCCTTGTCCAGGAACTGATCCTACAAGATACACCATCATCTGAGAGATATTCTCCCATTATCAATCCATAGAGCAAGAAGCTCTTTTCTATATCGTGTAGACGCGGGGCTATTCCCAACCCTGAGCTATAGACCAGCGGTCTTATATAGAAAGACTTCTCTGGCTTATTGAGTTTGACAAAATCCACAATAGTCTGATAAATCTTATCAGCAGGCAAATCATAGTGAAGAAATTTCGCGCTCTGGCTCAGACGCTGACAATGGCGATCTAATCTAAAAAGAAGGATTTCTTGAGAATTTTGGGGATTTCTGATCCCTCTTAGTCCACCAAATGCGGCAGTTCCATAATGCAGAGCATGTGTAGCAATGGAAACATTCGCCTGTTCAAAAGGCACAAATTCATTCTTAAAGTGGGCGATGGGGAGAAAATCTTCCATATTTTAGATTCGCTTTGTCTTTGATATTTAATAAATCCAGCCTTGTAAGTTCTGCTTTTGTCCCTGTGAGGGAGACTGAATTTCTACTAATTCGTAGCCACTGGGGCGAGGCTGTCCTAATTGGACGCCAAGAGTTCTCAATTCATCTTGGTGAAAGAGGGTGATTTCAATCATATCATCCCCCTGGTATTCTTTGAGTCGCTCTGACAATTGTTCTGCTGTTACTTTAATCCCATCAATTGCCAATAGTTCATCTTCTGGGTTGATGCCAGAAAGCTGAGCGGGCGAACCAATTTCTACAAATTTAACTACAGATCTTCCTAGTTGGTTCTCCAGCTTAATCCCGAGATAATTTTCCATTTTTTGGGGTTTGAGCAGCAGACCAAATGGCTCAAGATATTCATTAAAAGGAATTTCAGTAATCCCATCAAGATAAAGTTCAAAGAATTTAGATAAATCCTGACCACTAACTTGCTCTATGATCTGCTGGAGCTGATCTTCGCTAAAACCAACCTCAGTTTGTCCAAATTCTCTCCAAAGCCTTTTTAGAACATCATTGAGGGACTTTTTGTTTTGATGACGATTGCGAATCAACAAATCCAAAACCAAACAAATCATCTCTCCTTTGAGATAGTATGAGATTTGGCTATTGTCACTATTAGCATCTCTTCGGTAGAGCTTGATCCAAGCATCAAAACTGGATTCACGGACCGATTGAACCATCCTGCCAGGAGTATTGAGATAGCGATTTATATCTTTAGCTAATTTTTGCAGGCAAATTTCACTACTATAAATTTTGGACCAGCAGGGAATTAAAATATCGTAATAACTTGTAGCGCCTTCACTAAACCAAAGTGAAGTTGTATAGTTTTCAGATTCGTAGTTAAATTTTTCTAGCGCCTTTGGTCTGATTCTTTTAACATTCCAAAGATGAAAAAATTCATGAGCGACCAACTGTATTAGATTTTCATATTTTTCTGGATTGCTCAAGTTATTGCGACTATAGAGTAAAGAGCAGCAATCTCTATGCTCTAGTCCACCATAACCATTGGCACAGAGATGGAGCAAAAACATATATTGCTGATATGGTAGTCCATCAAACAACTGAGCCTGTGTTTCAATAATCTTGCTAATATCCAAGAGAAATTGTTCTATTTTGAGATTGCCTTTACCCCAAATGACCAGCTGGTGAGGTTTATCTAAAACTTGGAAATCATAAACCTTTTGGGTGCCAATTTCAACTGGACTATCCACTAAGGTATCAAAATCTCTAGCAATAAATATATTTTTATGCCCAGCCAAAGGGGCAAGAGTGGTGCTAACATGCCAGTTATCTTGTGGTAGTATAATTTTCAGGGTAATAGGCTCACTCTCAAGACCAACAATTAAGAAAAACAGAGCTGCGCCATTAAAATAGCCATGACTATCATCTAGATGATTAGTTCTAACTGAGAGTTCATTGGCATAAATTTGGTAAGAAATAATAATTTTTGGTTGCTTGAGAGTTTGAATTTGCCAATGGTTTTTAGTGATCTTTACAAATGGGAGTTTTTCTCCCTTGTTGGTGTGAGCTTGAAAATTTTGCAGATGTTTACTATATTCACGCACCAAATAAGATCCTGGCGTCCAGACTGGAAATTTAAGATCCAAAGTATCTTTCTGCCAGTTTTCTAGCTCTAAAGTTACTTCAAATAAATGGGAACTAGGATCTGATATCTTGACCTGATAGACTATCATTTTTGAACTCACTTGCTTTTGGAGTTGGCAGGTGCTAGCCAGTAGTAATAATACAGCAGCCATCCCAGTAAGGCCAATAGTGATACAATGCTGATGATTTGTCCTATTTTTTCTGCTTGAGATGTTTCCAATTTTAGTCGCACTTGGGATCTACCTGAAGGCACCTTTAACTCCAATAATCCCTCATTTTTTGTGGGATGAGTAGGTTCTTTAGTGATTTTATTCTGATTGACAATAGAAGCAACCCAATTTGGATAGTAAAGTTGATTGACCTTAATTAGTGAATCTTTTTGCGCATCTACTTGTAAAACTATATTGCCAGGCTTCCAAACCTTAGTAATAACCGAACCACTTCCAGCAATTACTTCAGCTTTATTTTGTCTGTTGAAATAAGCTCTAGTTAAAGATTTAGGTGATGTCCAACGAGGACGATAGTTAGGAGCTAGGCTTAGTTGTTGTTTGATATTATTGTTGGGCTTATTAGAGATGACTTGGGCAATGGCGGGGAAATTTGAAAGTACAAGAGAGAAGATTAAAAGCATTTCTACAACCAAAACTTTATAGTGAGAAAAGTCTATAATCTCTTTGATATAAACAATTGCCGTTAACAACAAAAGCACTAGCATGATTGCCAGTACTGTATTGTTAATCAAATGCCCGGTCAAAGGCAAAACCTCTAGTAAAACTAAAAGAAAAATAGTAGATAAAAAAACAATAATTTTAATTGGCTTATCAATAAATACGCTCAGAGGGTTGCCAGTTAAAAAAATTGCCAAAGCGGTTAAAGCTGTTGTTGCAACTACTAGAAGGATATTGAAAGTCCAAGGTAAAAATATAGAATGCAATGGTGGGAAAATAATCCAAATCAGTTGACCTAAGGGAGTAGACATAGCAACAGAAATCATTGCCAATGTAAACCAGTAGTAACTTTCAATGCTATATTTTTTTTGAGGATTAAACCGGGCAATTGCCCAAGCACATCCTGCCACTACTAAGGTCAAAATGGTAGTAACTTCTAGATATTTCCATAGCTGAGTATCTAGTATATTTGGGGGTATTTTAAAAAGGAAGTTATTGGCATAAATTAATGCTTTATCATTTTTAAGGCCAATATTATTTTGCATTAATAGGGCAGGATACCAATATATTGCCGAAAGTCCCAGTCCAAGTATCGTAGCCCCTAGTAATTGCAAAAGTATCGCTTTCCATTTGTTTAAGCTCAAAATAAAAGCATAACCAAATGCTACTAGTCCAAAGATCAAGGCAATTGAAGGCTCAGTCAAGACTAAAGCAGCGTAGCACAAGCTATAGCGAATCAGAGAAAAAGTATTTTGCTTCAAGATACCCAATACTAAATATAAAAGCAGGGGAATCCAGACAAATGACCAAATCTCAGCTAAGTTGAAACGATAATATGTATCTACTGCCAAATGGTAGGGTAGAAGCATGTAGATCAGTGAGGCAAATATAGCAATTGATCTATTGGTAGATTCCTTGAGCCAGAGAAAAGCTGTCAGCCCAGATAAAATATAGGCCAAGCCTGAACTCAAAACCAGGGGTAGCCAACCTAAACTATCTTTAAAAATCAGGGCGAAAAAACTATTTATATAGAAAGGTAAAGGACCTTGAAAGAAAAAAGTAGGACTTCCTAAACCTCCACTAGCATCAATTAGCCAGCGTGGATAAAGATCTCCTGAATAGAACTGCTTAGCAAATTGTGGCGCTGCTTCAAGATAAAAAGAAAGCAAATCTCTAGCTGAGAAGATCCCATTTATTAAAAGAGGTAATAAAGATAATATAAAACCAACCCCAACAATAATAGTAAAGGGAAGTAAGTCTCTAGACTCTTTGGGTTTCGCTCTTGAAGTCATAAAAGCAAGCTCTTTTCTGCACCTATTTTATCTGATTAATGTATGGCCAATCAGATAAAATAATTTAGGAATTTTGTTCTTGTGTTTCATTGGGAAGCTCTAGGCAGTAACCAGCTCCATACACCGTTTTAATATAACAAGGATGTCTTGGATCTGGTTCTAATTTTGTTCTCAGGTGCCTTATATGCACTCTGATAGTTTCGATATCATCATCTGGATCATATCCCCAGACCTCTCTGAGTATACTACTAGGAGCCACAGTCTGACCATGTCTTTGTAGCAAACAGTGAAGAAGTTCAAATTCTAAGTGTGTTAACTTGATGCTGCGCCCAAACCAGATAGCCTCAAAACGCTCGGGTACCAAGGTTAAAGGTCCATAATTGAGAATCTCAGCATGTTTAGCAGCTTGAGGTATTCGATCGGTTCTTCTAAGTAATGCCCTGACTCTGGCTAACATCTCTTCAATTTCAAAAGGCTTACTTAGATAATCATCTGCCCCTGCATTGAAGCCATCTACTTTATCTTGAGTACAACTAAGTGCGCTTAATATTATAACTGGGATATCAGCAGTGCGTTCATCTCTTCTTAGTCTTTGACAAACTGTATATCCATCGACTTTAGGTAACATCAGATCGAGGATTATCAAATCCGGCTGGATTTGTACAGCTAAAGCCTGCCCCTTGACACCGTCTTCAGCATAATTGACATCATAACCGGCCATCTCTAAGTTAATTGAGACCAATTCGGCAATTGTAGGATCATCGTCTATTACGAGTATACGCGGCATTAATTTTGAAAATAAATTTTTAAATAATATAAATACACTAATAATGTATTTATTAACGGTTTGCTTGTTCAATTATAAACATATTTGGCAACTTGTCCCAATGACTCAGAGCAAAGGCTTCAGAGTTCAATATTAATGATCAAATTATTTAGGTCTTGCCTTGATTATGAACTGAAGAGTGTCAATCTCTCTATCTGTCTGTAGCTTTTTGAGTAAAGTTGGATCAATTGAGTCCCAATCTAAAGAGGGCAACAGAGATGAATTAGAAAACATAGAAAGTAAAGTGCGGTCAATCGATTCAATTGTATAGCCGCTAGTTTCAAAAAGTTCAATTACGCTTTTATAGGTGAAAAATCTTAAATGAGTATTATCTAAAATACCTATCTGCTGATAGTCAAAATTTCCAGCAAGCAAAGCAAGTCTTATAGCTCCATGGGCAATATTCGGGATTGAAGCTATCACATAGCCTTGGGAATTTAGAAGTCCAAGAGTCTGTCTTAGTATTGTCCAAGGATTACGTAAATGCTCTAAAACATCTCCAAAAACAGCTACATCAAATAATTGTTCACCATTGAACAGATGAGATAATGGCTGATGATCAAGATCTGCCACTATTACTCGGCTACAATAGCATTGAGCTAGTTTGGCTGCTTTTTCGTTAATATCTATCCCAGTAACTGAACAATTTTTCTCAAGAAGAAACTCGGCTAAATAACCACTGGCGCAGCCAAAATCAATTACATTTTTCTTAAGCCCAACCAAGTCAATAATTTTTTGCAGGCTTTGGTGCTCATCTAAATTAACTTTGCCAGTGTCTAGAAAGTGTGGATAATCTTTTTGCCAGTTTCCATCTAACATTTTTAAATTTATGTAAAAAAATATACAGGGATAATTTAACTCCCTGTATATAGCAAATTGAAAAAAACTATCTGATTTTTGAATTTGTTTTTTTCTTTAGAAAAGCACCAATTCCCAAGGCTACAAATGCACCAACGTAGTTAATGGGTTCAGGAGTGACTACATAAGCAAACTCTATACCCGCTTGAACTGTCCCACGATCAGCAAAGAAAATATCTAGGGTATGTTCGCCAACAGTAAGGTCTTTTTGTCCTATAGCTCCAGTAACCGATATAGCATGAGTGCCACCATCATCAGTTAAAAGTTCACGATCAACAAATCCCAAGGCATCATCATCTGCGTGTATAGCCAAGAACAAATGGTTGTCATTAGGATTCTTAACATCTATCTCTATCTGCCAGTGAGCTGCCGCCATTTCAGTAGTATCATTGTTGCTGCCAGTTGGATAAAAATCTTTAGCAATAGAGACTCCCAATCCTGTAATACCAGCTACAGTAGCACTTGTTAAAGGAGTATTGAGAGGACCTACTTCATTTTTCCACCATTGAACTTCTCCAGTAACTTGATCGTACTGAGTTATAGGACCAGAAGGACCACTATAGGTTTTGCCAAATTCAGAAACGACAGGAAGACCATTGAGACTCAATAAATTTTGGAATAATCCGGGTACTACTTGGTCATCATCGTAATTTTTAAAATCTGCGCCGCTGGCAGAATTTTTGTATTCTGTTGCTACTTTTAATAAGGAATGAGCTAGT
>CAISPN010000095.1 GCA_903887375.1 uncultured cyanobacterium | reverse complement strand
GGTGAGCCACAAGTGACTTTTGTCCAAAGCTTGAGTGACTTTTGCAAAAATAGACCCAAATAAGTAACTTATGACTGAGGTGGTGTATATGTATTGTTTCTGGAGGGGAAAAACAAAGCACTAGCAGTATATATACTCAAATAAAGGCGTAGCGAACGGGTCGAGTATTAAGAATTGTATATTGGGGTGAATTCAATTATCAATTCCGGATCTAGACTAAAGGTATTATAAGAAGGGCTTTCGTACGTACTTTAACATGTCTAGATCCATAAAAATCAAACAAAGTTCTCTAGATCAAGTCAAGACCACGTTAAATCGTCAAGGCTTTCTTTCCCAAAGTGCTTTTGCTGATGCTCTTGGTATTTCGCTTTCTACTGTGAGTAAGTTTCTCAATGGTAAAACCATTGATTTTACTTATTTTCAAGAAATTTGTGAATACTTGGGATTAAATTGGCAAGATATCGCCAGTAACCCCAGCGAGACAGTAGAAAGATATTTAGACAATGGTCAGAGCTTCTATTGTGATGGAGTATTGCCACTGAATTCACCCTATTATCTTGAGCGTGTACCAATTGAAGCCCAGATCAAGCAAAAGCTTCAACAGCCAGGAGCTCTAGTGAGAATCAAAGGCTCAAAAGAAATGGGCAAGACTTCAGTTCTCTTGAGAATATTGAACTATACACAGCAGGAATTGGGTTATCATACCGTGCGTCTAAACTTGGCACAGCAGGTTGAAGCGGAAGTACTAGGTGATATTAAACTATTTTTGCGTTGGTTTTGTAGCAATGTTGCACATCAGCTCAAGTTAAAACGAGCTTTGCAAGATTATTGGGATGAAGAACTAGGTTGCAAGATTAGCTGTAGTACTTATTTTCAAGATTATTTACTCAAAGAAATCAACAAGCCTTTGGTCATAGCCCTAGATGATTTGGAATATATATTTGAATATCCCCAAGTAGCCAAAGACTTTTTACCACTACTGAGATATTGGTATGAAGAAGCTAAAACCTTTCCTATCTGGCAAAAACTA
Organism: uncultured cyanobacterium; assembly: GCA_903887375.1. Taxonomy (GTDB): domain Bacteria; phylum Cyanobacteriota; class Cyanobacteriia; order Cyanobacteriales; family Microcystaceae; genus CAISPN01. Next base: position 15,729 of record CAISPN010000095.1, on the reverse strand, counting down.
CGTCTTGTTGTAGTTCACTCAACAGAAGCCTATGTTCCTTTAGATCTCAACTATTCTCCATTTAATGTTGGATTGCCAATTCAGCTCAATAACTTTAGCAAGGAGCAAATTCAACAAATCGCTCAAAGCTATAGTATAAATTTGGCTTCCAGCCAAGTAGAACAACTTGAGGAGTTTACTGGCGGACATCCCGCTTTGGTAAATATGGCACTTTTCCGGTTGAGCCATTCTCAAGAGAGCTTAGCAGAGCTACTGAGTAGTTCCTGTTCTCCTAATGGGATTTATTTTAATCATTTGCAACGACATTTACAAATATTGAGAGAAAAACCTGAATTATTTGAAGTTCTTAAAACCATTATGGCTAGTACTAAACCTGTTCAAGTCGAATCATTACAAGGATATAAGCTCAATAGTATGGGTCTAGTTAACTTCCAGAATAATCAAGTAGTTCCCAGTTGTCGGATCTATCAGGAATTTTTTTTACAAAATTTAGTTTCATTGGGTTAATTCAAAAAATATATGAAAATTCAAAGTTTTAAAATTCTCGAAATTTTTGAGCAGAGCTTAACTAAAACCTTGTGCCGGGCTGAATCTTATAATAATCAACAACATTTAATTGTAAAGATTTTAAAAGAGCAAGAACTAAGCAAAAAACAGTATAGCTTACTTCAATATGAATTTAATATTCTAAAAGAGCTCAGTGAAGTTGAGGCAGTAGCAAGACCCGTTAGCTTAGAAAAAATCCAAAATAATTGGTATCTAAGCTTACAAGATTTTGCAGGAGAATCCTTGGCAGCCTTACAGAAAATCAAAAAGATTGAATTGCTAGAATTTTTAAAAATAGCAATCTCTCTAACAAAAACTCTAGAGCAGATTCACAGTCACAATATTATCCATTGCGCGCTCAATCCAGCCAATATTCTCTTCAATAGCGATACAGATCAAATTAAGCTGATTGACTTTGGACTTTCTCGTAAATTGGATAATCAGCAAGAGTTCTCCACTGCAGTAGAATTTTTTGAAAGCAATCCTGCCTACATCTCACCAGAGCAGACTGGGCGGATGAATAGACTAGTAGACTATCGTAGCGACTTTTACTCATTGGGTATTATCTTCTACGAAATGCTTACCGGCATAAGTCCCTTTGCTGGAGCTAGCTTGAGCGAAACAGTACATCATCATATCGCTATAAATCCTATTGCAGTTCAGCAGATTGATCCAAATATCCCAAAAGTAATCTCTGATCTTGTTATGAAATTGCTAACCAAAATGCCAGAAAACAGATATCAAAGCGCTTTTGGTTTAAAGTATGATTTGCAACATTGCCTAGAGCTTCTAATTGAAACAGGTGAGATTGAACCATTTGAAATTGGGCTCAAAGATAGAGCAGATCGTTTCACGCTGGGATCGCGACTTTATGGCCGAGAAGAGGAAATTGAAGCAATTCAAAAAATTTGTAATCGTATTGTTTCCAAAACTCCTGAACTATTACTGGTCTATGGTGAGCCTGGTATAGGTAAAACCTCATTGATTAAAGAGATTGAAAAAATTGTCATAGAGCAAAAGGGATATTTTCTCAGCGGTAAATTCGAGCAATATAGACGCAATGATCCATATAGCGCTTTTATTGAGGCCTTTCAAGATTTAATTGAACAGCTTTTAATGCTCTCTGAAGAAACAATCATTACATGGCGAGAGAAAATATTAGTCGCTGTTGGTTCTAATGCTCAATTGGTTGTCGATATTATTCCCAAACTCGAGCTAATTATAGGCCAGCAAAATTCTCCAATTTCCATAGGGCCAGCCGAGGCGCAGAGCCGATTTAAATTAGTTATTCAGCAATTTATTAATGTTTTTACTCAAAGCGAATCAGCCTTTGTTTTGTTTTTTGATGATTTACAATGGGCTGATCTAGCTTCACTTGAATTGATCGAATTATTACTAGCTACAAAACAAAATCTCTTGATTATTGGAGCTTATCGTAACAATGAAGTTTCTCCGACTCATCCTTTATCCTTAAACCTAGAAAATATCAAAAGAGCTAATATTCAAGTTAATACAATAGAAATCAAAGCTCTAGATCTTAAGTCCATTAATGAGTTACTTTCAGATACGCTCCTAACTAAACAAGTTAGTGAATTTGGCCAATTATGCCTAAAAAAAACTCAAGGAAATCCCTTCTTTTTGAATCAGTTTCTCAAATCGCTTTATCAAGATGGTTATATAGCTTTTGATTCTAATCAACAGAGTTTTGTTTGGGATCTTCAGGAGTTACAAAAGGCTAATATTACAGACAATGTAGTAGATTTGATGATTAGCAAAATCAATAAATTTAGCCAATCATCTCAAGAATTGATCAAAGTAGCATCCTGTATTGGCAACCGTTTTGATCTCAATACTATTGCCATGATTACTGAGAAATCACCTTCTAATGCTGCTATTGAACTATTTGAACCAATCCAAGAGGGCTTAATCTATCCTCTCAATGGTAATTACCAAATATCTCTACTTCTACAAGAAGATGAAAAAATCAGCTTTAAGTTTTTACATGACCGGGTTCAGCAGTCTGCATTTACTTTAATTACAGAAGATGAAAAAAAAGTAATTCATCTCAAGATTGGAGAATATATTTTAAACAGTACTAAAAATCTAACGGAAGATATATTTAATATAGTTAACCATCTCAACCAAGCAGCAGAATTAATAAATCGCCCCCAAGCGCGAAAGCAGCTAGCAAGCTTAAATTTATTAGCGGCTAAAAAAGCCCAAGCTTCAAGCGCTTTTGCTGACGCCTTAAAATACCTCACTAGAGGAATTGCCATATTTCCAGGAGATCTCTGGCAAGATGATTATGATCTGGCTTTTGAGCTATATCGTAATCAAGCTGAATGCGAATATCTAGTAGGCAATTTTGAAAATGCTCAACAGCTTTTTGATATATTACTTAACAACGCCCAAACCCAATTAGAAAGAGCTGATATTCAAGCAATTCGACTGGCGCTTTATGATAATTCAGCTAAGTACATAGAGGCTTTGGAAATAGCCACTGCTGCTTTAAAGGAGCTAGATATTCATGTGCCTAATACAGCGCAAGAGATTTTAGAAAACCTGCAGTATGAATTACAAATTTATCACAACCATATTGGGAATTTAGACATTGCAGCTCCCAAAATGAGCGATCCAATCAAATTGGTAGCAATGCAAATTTTGTTCTATATGGCTGGACCAGCCTATTTTACCAACCCAGAATTATTGGCATTGGTGATTCTCAAAATGGTCAATCTTTCTATCAAGCATGGTAATTCAGAAGTGGCGGCCTGCGCCTATGCTTGTTGGGCCAATATTGTCGGTGTGATGCTGGGAGATTACAAATCGGGCTATGAAATTGGTAAACTTGCCCTCAGATTAAGCGAGCAATACAATAATCCGAGGGTGGCTTGTCGAACCATGAATATGGTCGGTGCCCAAGTGGCAATCTGGCACGAACCCATTGCTCAAGCTATAGATACTCTGCGTAGAGGTTTTCACTATGGCGTAGAGGTTGCGGATATCTATGGTTGTTATAGCGCAACTAACTTGACTGTGCAAAGACTAGCATCAGGTGATGAGCTCAGTAGCATTTTAGAAGATTTGCAAGTGTTTCTAGACTTTACTAAAAAATTGCGCAGCGATATGTTCGCCGGTGCTCATCTTTTGCATCAAGGTTTTATCTATAACTTGCAGGGATTAACTAAAGATCCATATTCTCTTAGTACTTCTGAATTTGATGAAACCCTGGTTCTCCAAATCTGGCAAGATAATCTTTTTAATTCCGGTATTTGTGGCTATCTAACAATTAAAGTGCAGCTTTATTTTCTCTATGGTGATTATCAAAGTGCCTTAGATACTGCCGATCAATCTAAAGAACTCCTTGTCTATTTGCCCGGACAAATTGTACAAACAGAACATTGCTTTTATCATTGCTTAGCGATTACCGCTCTTTTTTCTAGTTTTTCAGAACAGCAAAGCCTAATATATAGAGAAATTCTAGAAAAAAATCAAGCTCTGCTAAAATTTTGGTCAGAAAACTGCGCTGCTAATTTTTTACATAAATCTCTTTTAGTCGAAGCTGAGATTGCTAGAATATCCGGAGATGACTTGGCAGCGATTGAACTATATGAGCAAGCCATAGAATCTGCCAGGCAAAATGGTTTTACTCAAAATGCAGCACTTGCCAATGAACTAGCTGCTCAATTATACCTAGCTAGGAATAATGAAAAAATCGCTAAAATTTATCTGCAAGCTGCCTATTATTACTATCAACAATGGGGTGCTTGGCGCAAGTTAGAGTATTTAAAAGCTAAATATGCTCGATTTTTACTACCTACTTTAACAACTAGTTCTTCTAGCACTAATGATGTTCTGGATTTAGCTACGGTAATCAAAGCATCCCAGGCTTTAGCTGCTGAAATTGTTCTAGAGAATTTGGTAGATAAATTAATCCAGATAGTGCTGGAGAATGCTGGGGGGCAAACTGGCTTTTTGTTGTTGCTAAGGGATGATCAATTGTTGATTGAAGCCAAGATGGTTGCAGATGGCAATCGATTCATTAAACAAGCCGTAATAAATTCACAACTTGAGCAGCAATTACCATTAACTTTAATCAACTATGTAGTAAGAAATAACCAGTATGTTTTGCTTATTAATGCTTCTATTGAGGGTCGATTTATTCAAGATCCCTACATTCAAAAAAATCAAATTAAATCAATATTATGTACACCAATTATCTATCAAAATAAATTCCTAGGCTTACTCTATCTAGAAAATAATCTATTGTCAGGTGCTTTTACACCAGAGCGATTAGAAATAGTTAGTTTGATTTCTGCCCAAGCTGCCATCTCTTTGCAAAATGCTCAACTCTATCAAGAAATTGGTAATAAAAATCTAGATCTAGAGCTAGCCCAAAATGAACTAATCAAATATAACAAGACTCTGGAACAGAAAGTCACAGAACGTACCCAAGAGCTCTCTCAAACTCTCGAGGTTCTCAAAGCCACACAAGCAGAATTGATCTTTGAAAACGAACTACTCAAAAGTAATGAAAAGTCCAACTTTGATTATCAAGTAGGAGGCGCTTTAGCGATCGATTCTCCCACCTATGTTGTCCGTTCAGCAGATCGTCAATTTTATCAATATCTAAAACAGGGTCAGTTTTGCTATATCCTCAACCCAAGGCAAATGGGTAAATCTAGCTTGATGGTGAGGATGATTAGCCAGCTACAAAAAGAAGGGATTCGCTGCGGTGCAATTGATATGTCCCATATTGGTTCTTGGGATGTTACTCCAGAGCAATGGTATTTAAGTATAGCTCATGAATTAATACGACGTTTTGGTCTACTCAAAAAGATTAAGTTCAAGTCTTGGTGGAATGAACATAGCTATCTTTCTCCACTCAAGAGGCTTGGTGAATTGATTGAAGATATAATCTTGGTTGAAGTTACCGACAATGATGGTACGCCAGCTAAGCAGATAATTATATTCATAGATGAAATTGATAGTATATTGAGCTTGAACTTTCCGGTTAACGAATTTTTTGCCTTGATTCGCTCCTGCTATAACCAGCGCAGCATCAATCCTGAATATAGGCGGTTAACCTTTGTTCTTTTGGGTGTTGTTTCGCCTTCGGATTTGATTGCTGATGTTCAAATCACTCCCTTTAATATCGGAAGGTCGATTCAATTGCAAGGTTTTAAAGAAAATGAGATTCAACCTCTACTATATGGACTATTAACAAATCTGGAAAACCCACAGACAATCTTCAAAGAGATCCTGTTTTGGAGCAATGGTCAACCTTTTTTGACCCAAAAAATATGTAACTTGATCCGCAATGCTCAAGCACATCAAAGTTCAATAGAGAACATAGTTAGGACTAATATTATTAACAATTGGGAAAGCCAGGATGAACCAGAGCACTTAAAGACAATCAGTAATCGGTTAATCAAGAGTAAACGCTCTAAAGCTTTGCTTCAACTCTACCGTCGGATCCTTGACCAGGAAGAAATATATGACACAGACAGCCCAGAAGCTAGCGAGTTAATTCTCACAGGTTTAGTGATCAAGCAGGAATCCGGTTTTAAGGTTAGTAATCGTATTTATGAGGCTATCTTTAATCATCGTTGGTTAGAGATAGTGTGCTCTTACTGAGTAACTGGAGTTTAGACTAAACTTAAAGATAATCCTGTCTGCGGTGTTGTTTTTGAAAGTCAAAGTCAGTAAAAGAGCATGAATAATGAACGTGCCTATTGGTTGGCCTGGTCACAGATTTCTCATATAGGACCAGTGTTATTAAAACGCATAGCCGATCACTTTGGCACTTTAGAAGGTGCTTGGCAAGCAGATGGCCATAGCTTAGCTCAAGTTGATGGTTTGGGACGGTCCTTGATAGAGGCAATCATTGCTAATAGAAATAAAATAAAGCCTCTTGATTTGTTGCCCGAGCATCTAGAGAAAAATCCTAATTTTTGGACTCCAGCAGATCCCCATTATCCGAAGCTTTTACTAGAAATAGCTAGCCCACCTCCAGTGCTCTATTACAGCGGCCAAGTAGTGGAGGAGGAAAATGCAGGAATTGTGCCTTGTATTACACTGGTGGGTACGCGCAAGTCCACAATCCACGGTAGAAAATGGGCTAAAAAAATTAGTGAAAATCTGGTGGAATATGGGTTTACCGTTGTTTCTAGTATGGCAAATGGTATAGATAGCGAAGCCCAAAATCATGTCTTGGAAATAGGAGGAAGAACCATTGGCATCTTAGCTACAGGAATAGATCTAAACAATTCTCATCAGCTCTACCAAAAAGTCAATAAATCGGGCCTTTTGCTCAGTGAATATCCCCAAGGCACAAGAGCCCAAAAAGGCAACTATGTAGCCCGCAACCGTCTGTTAGCTGGTTTAAGTAGAGCAGTAATTGTAATTGAAGCTCCAGAAATTTCCGGTACACTTTCTACTGCGCGCTACGGGAATGAATTTGGCCGCGATGTCTATGTTTTGCCCAATTCACCAGATATTCAACAAGCCCTTGGCTGCCTCAAATTAATCCGTGAAGGGGCAGAGGTGATTACTTCAATTGAGGAGTTGCTCTCTGGGTTAGGGGGACTGCCTGCACTCAAGGAAAAAACAACTAACAGTAGTGAGCTACCCAGCATTTCAGGTGAGCTGCTGCAGATTTGGCAAACAATTTCTGGTGAAATATTATCTTTTGACCAGATAGTTCTTGGGAGTCAGTTGCCCTCTAGCCAAGTATCAGGATTATTACTAGAGCTCGAATTGCTCGGTTTGGTTACTCAATTACCCGGAATGCGCTACCAAAGGCTATGACTTAGGATAGAGTTCACTGCTGGCAATCCTTTTTAAATGCTGCAATCTACGAGTAAAAAAAGAAGAATCCAGTCGACAGCCATCATAGCATTTGGCCACACTCAAGCTGATTGACCAAGACCAGATATGAGCTATACGAGTGAAACAGTTTAGACTAGATAGCTCTAGATTGCTCAGCAAATGTTGACTTTGATAACCAGATAAAAGAGCAGAGCGAATAGAAGAACTAAGACCACTTTGCAAGCTTACTTGCCAGAATTTAGCAATATCAAAAAGGCGATAACCATAGCCACATTGATCAAAATCAAATAGGGTGGGAGATTGATCTACGGTAAAGTGCACATTGCCGCTATGGGGATCTCCCCAGCATACCGTCCAATATGGTGCCTCTTTGGGAAAATTGCCAACTTGATTGAGCAAATCATGATGTATAGAAATTAATTCAGCCTGCTGCTGCTTACAAAGATAAGGGGTGATCTCCAAGGTAGAACTTTCCAAAATTGATTCTAGATCCAATGGTGGACGTGAAAAGCTAGATTGAAAGCTCGCCCCACTATGATGCAATTTAGCTAAAGCTGCCCCTAGGATATAACTTTGTTGTGGGTTAAGATCCCCTAATGCTACAGTACCAGGAGCGCGCAGAAAAAGTGAACCATACCTGAGCCCTTCTGGAGCTTCGATTTCTAGATGATCATCTCCTTTTGTTGTATAAATAGGGCTAGATACAGGAATATTGTCATCTTTAAGATAGGTGAGCAATTGTAGCTCAAAGCCAATATCTTGGCGACTGCGCAGATGATGATGATAAATCTTAAAAATATAAGATATCTGATCGGTTTCTAGAAGGTAAACATCACTATTTCCCCTATGCCAGAACTGACAAGAAGTTACCTCCAGTTGATATTGGGATTCAACTAGAGCTGCAACGGCTTCAATAGATAGAAGAGAACAAAATACGGGGAACACAGGCAATGTGATATCATCTTTTCTTAGGTTACGGTAGGCTAAAACCGTTATTGTGTATAAATTGCTACAGAGAAGAATTTTTTATGGCTACTCTAGCCCTTTGCATGATTGTCAAAGACGAGCAAAACAATCTGCCCAATACTTTAGAAAGTGTAAAGGCTTTGGTAGATGAAATAGTCATCTTGGATACAGGCTCTACAGATTCTACAGTACAAATAGCCAAGAGCTATGGAGCTAAAGTTAGGGAGGGTTTTCCCTGGTCTGATGATTTTGCCCTAGCGCGTAACGAGGCTCTAGAGATGGTTCAGAGCGATTGGGTGTTAGTACTAGATGCTGATGAAATCCTCAACCAAGAAGCTATCAGCAAAATAAAAAAGGTGATTGAAAAACCTAATACCCTTGTTGTCAATCTACTTAGGCAGGAAATTGGAGCTAGTCAATCTCCCTATTCTTTAGTATCTCGCTTATTTTTCAAACATGAGTCCATCAAGTTTACTAGGCCCTACCATGCGATTGTCGATGATAGTGTTAGTGATTTACTAATAAAGGAGCCACATTGGCAAATCTTAGAACTAGATGAAGTGGCCATATTGCATTATGGTTATAGTTCCGATGTCATTGCCAAGCAAAACAAATTTGAGCGCGCTCAAAAGGCAATGGAAGCTTATCTATCACAGCAAGGATCAGATCCTTACCTTTGTAGCAAACTAGGGGCGCTCTATCTTGAGCAGGGCAAATATAAAGAGGGAATGAAACTGCTCAAATGCGGACTAAAATCAAATAAAGCTAGCATTCCTGTTTTTTATGAGTTGCAGTATCATTTAGCCAATGCTTATCTTCAGCACAATAAAATAGATTCAGCAATTAAGCACTATCAAAGAGCAATCGAACTTCCCTTGCAAGAATCTCTCAAGTTAGGAGCTTATAATAATCTTGCTGCTGCCTTTCTCTCTTTAGAAAAATGGAACGTAGCTAAAGAATTATATAAGATTGTATTGAAAATAGATCCTGATTTTGGCACGGCTTACTATAACCTTGGCATAATCTATACACATACAGAAAAATTCAAAAAAGCTATCCAATGTTATCAGCAGGCTATAAATCTCTCTCCAGATGATGCCAAGTCATATCAAAATATGGCTGTGGCTTGGTTAAAATACGGAAATTATCAAGAAAGTTTTACAGCCTTTAAAAAAGCAATCGAAATTTACCAAAAACAAGATCCAAATAAAGCTAACTATCTTATCAATGAAATTAAATCCATCGGTATGTATCTAACTGACTAGCATTTTTATAATATATTTCAGCTAGCAAAGTAAGTAGGAGGAATAATCGCAGAACACCATTTAAGGGCTGCATTAAAAATATCATAATCTTGGAAAAAGAAGACGTTACCCCAAGAATTTTCTACAGAATATTGATAGTTACAATAATAACTGACATCTGAGCTACCCCAGATTCTATAAATAACTACATACCAATTATAATCTTTTTGTTTCATTTCCTTTACCATGTCTTCTAATAAATTTTTTGAATTAGACTGACCAAAAGGAAATTTACTATCCCAAAATTCAGCTACTACAACATCATATCTATGCTCACCCATTCCCTTAATAACTTCTAAATCATAACCTTCAGTATCGATTTTAACCAACCCTATTTCTGTAGGGATTTTTGAAGAATTATGTAATGTATTTAATGAAGTGACATTAACAGGTATGGTCGATGTAAAAACTAAATCCTCAGCTAGAGAATGTTTGATTAAACTATTATAATAAGTACTGTCTTCATAAACATTTGAATTTGTTAAATCGGAAGCAATATATAAATCTAGAATTTCATCAGTTGAGCCAACGGCCAAAGAAAAGACATGAAAATTAGGATTATCAATAAAGCGATTTGCTAATTTTTCAAATACTGGTAAAAAAGGTTCAAAGGCATATACTTTATATCCGCTCTTAAGTAAAGAATCTGATATATCTCCTTTGTTTGCTCCAATATCAAGCGCAGTTCTATTGGGAAGATAAGAATATAGATAATTCATTAATCCTCTTTCGATATTTTGGAAGTAAGATTTATCAACAATTATTTTTTCTTTGCTTTTTTGAAGAGGTTCTAATTTTTCTAGAAGTAATTTAGTTTGTGATTCTATCTGATCAGTTGCAAATTGTTCTTTAATTTGCTGGAGTGATTCTAGTTTTTCTAAGAGTAATTTGGTTTGTGATTCTATCTGATCAGTTGCAAATTGTTCTTTAATTTGCTGGAGTGATTCTAGTTTTTCTAATAATAATAATTGTTGAGCTTGTATGTTTTTAATTGATGCTGCGAGTATCTCTACACCTTGAGAAATGTCTATACCAAATTGCAATAAAAAAGCATCATTCTCTAGCAAGTTATTTATTGCTTGGGAATTTTTTGTATTATTCTCAGAAAAATTGTCAAGTTTAGAATTTATTATATCTAGTTTATTAATTAAAACTTTTTCAATCTGTCCAATAACTAGATCTAATTTTTCTAAAAATAAATCTTTAACTCTCTTTACTCTATTTAAAATTGGTAAATTAGTCATAACCCATTTAACTCCTATTTAAATAATTCTTCAAATCTTGAATCGTAAGCATGCCCCAATTCCAAGGACTGCCAAACCCAGTGACCTATATCTTTATCTGAAAATTTGCGAGCCACATTAGATGCATTTTGACGCATTTGCATTTGTATTTCAGGCTGAATAACATAATCAACAGCTTGGTTAAAACTTTCGCTATTGTAGTCGCAAACAACGCCAATTCCAAAGCGTTTAACAAAACTGGCAGCAGAGGTTTTTTTACTTCCCAAAATAATTATAGGAGTATTAGAAGTTGCCATTGCAAAAATAATTCTTCCAGGCAAACTCAACTGGGAAAGATGATGTCGATCATCTTTTTCATCAAGAGTGCCTGTAGGTACAACAATATACGGGTATTGTTTTAATCGCTGAGCTAATTCTTTTTCCGCTAGTAAACCTTTAGGATTAAGACCTCTTTGTTGAATTTCATCTATAGATTCAGATAACCAATAATAACTATGATTGCCATACCAATCAATTTTCACTCCTGCTTCACTAAAGGTATTACAAAGAAGTTCAAACCATTGTTTGCTCCAAATGCTACCAATTAAAGTTCCATTTCTTGAATAGAGTAAATTAGAATTGTAATTTTGTATATTAGATTCAATCAATTCATTAGGAACTATAGCTGGTAAAATCCAAAACTTTAATTTATATTTTGATTCATAAGCATCTCTAAGTTCAGGATGAGTAGCAAAACGGATGGAGCACTTACTCAAAAATTCATGCATTAGTTCATCAGGAATTTGTTTATCACATATATTTTGATCATCCATAATATAAGTGCCTAATGGAACATTAAAAATTTCTTTTATAGCAATAGATGATATCAATTCACTTGAATTATAGGGAACACAAAATACTCTTTTAACAGTTGAATTCTCAAATTTATTCAAAATAACTGAAAATGATTGAGCTCTAGATAGTCCCTGGTGCGAAAGTTGAATATTGAACAAACCAAAATCGTGTTCTCTTTCATAATTATTAATAGAACGAATTGAAAATATATCAGAAGTATTATTGAAAATTCTTTTGACCAAGGCTCCAGTTCCATGCTTCTGAGTAACTTCATCATGAGTAATAATTATACTAGCATTTTGAATGGATTTAAGCATATAGTCAAATCTAGAATCAATTGGCTTACCCAGTTCAAGAGATTTCCAAATCCAATCAGCCACTCCATCGGCAGAAAGATTTTTAGCTAATTTTAAAGCCTGTTTGCGTATTTTTTGCTGAACCTCAGCTTGACAAATATATCTTACTGCTTGGTTAATTTGATCTGGATCGTAATCACATACTAAGCCCAATTGATTTTCTAAAACAAATCTAGCAGCAGCTCCATCTTTTCTTCCCAAAACAATGATTGGTATATTAGCAGTTGCAATAATAAAGGGAATACGAGAAGGAAAACTTAATAACGTAATTTCTTCTCCTTCATCGTCTTTATCCCCCATAGGAATTATTGCAAAAGGTGAATTTTTTAAAATTTCAACTAATTTTTCTTCATCAACATATCCTTTAAGAAAAATACCATTATTTGCTAATTCTTCATCCTGAAAATTAAGCCAATTTCGATTTGGATTTGCATACCAATCAATGTTTATATCTACATTTTTTATCAATGATTGTAATTTATCAAGCCATTGCTGTCTCCAAATATTTCCAACTAAAATACCATTTTTTGATTTTTTTGGGACATTCAAAATTTGAATATTAATTAAAGATTCAGTATTTAATTTGCTTTCTACAACAGGAGGTAATAAAGCAAATGAGAAACCATATTTGTTTTCATAAGCCTCGCATATTTGCCTGGAAATTCCTAATCTTAAGTCGGAAACCTCTAAAAGTTCTTTCATAATTTGATCATTTATATTATCAACATAAATATTTTGATCATCCATTATGTAAGTACATAGTGATGCTTTATAAAGATTCTTAATGGCTATAGCTGTAAATATTTCATCTTGAGTAAAGGGAATACAAAAAATCTTTGTTATATTAATTTCCTTTAGTTGATTAATAATATTTTGATATATTTCAATTCGAGACATATCTTGATATGATAGTTCTAAACTAAAATTTCCAAAATTATGATCTCCGCCATAATTAGTTCTAGATCTTATGGAAATAATATTAGAATATCCTGAAAAAATCCTTTTTATAAGTATTGCTGTGCCATGTCTGTCATTAATTTCGTCAAAGGTTATAATAGCAATTGTTTCTGAGAGAAGTTTACTTATGTATCTAAATTTACAGTCAATAATTTTACCCTGTTCAATAGATTGCCAGATCCAATCAGATACTCCATCAGCAGAAAGATTTTCAGCTAATTTTAAAGCCTGTTTGCGTATTTTTTGCTGAACCTCAGCTTGACAAATATATCTTACTGCTTGGTTAATTTGATCTGGATCGTAATCACATACTAAGCCCAATTGATTTTCTTCAACAAATTTCGCAGCTGCACCATCTTTTCTTCCCACAACAATAATTGGTATATTCGCTGTAGCAATCATAAATGGAATACGAGAAGGTAAACTTAATAAAGTAATTTCTTTTCTATCATTTTCGGCTGATCCAACTGGAACAATAGCAAATGGGGCTGCTCGTAAATACTCAATAAAAGTCTCTTCATTAGCGGTATATCCTTTAAAGAAAATACCATTTTCTTCTAGTTCATCTTCTTTGAAAATCAACCAATCTCTTCTAGGATTTGCATACCAATCAACTTTAATATTTGATTTTTTTATTGCAAATTTTAGTTTATCTAACCATTGTTGGTCCCATATATTTCCAATCATAATGCCATGTAATGATTGTATTGAACTTTCTAATGGGTTGCTCTCTGTTTTTTTAATAAGTTGATTTTGAATAACTGGCAACAATAAATTAAATGATAAACGATACTTATCTTCATAAGCCTCACATATTGGTTGAGAAATACCTAATCTAAGGTCTGAAAGCTCTAAAAGTTCTTTCATAATTTGATCAGGTATATTATTAGCATAAATATTCTGATCATCCATTAAAAAAGTACATAGATTAATATTAAATAATTTTTTAAAAGCTATAGTTAACAAACAATCTTCTAAATAATATGGGATTGATAAGATTCGACGAGGTTTTCTTTGACCAAATTCACTTTGGACTTTTAATAATATTTCTGGGTAGCTGAGTCCCTCACAAGGTATATGTAAGTCATAATCCCCAAAATCTTGCTGACCATCATAAAGATTTTTTGACCTTACTGTAGCTATACCCTGACCATCAGAGAAAATACGCTTTATTAGAATGCCAACTCCATGTCTTTCGTTAATCTCACAATGTACAATAATTAAATCAATACTAAATATATCTAGTGACTTATTTAACCGATTTAATACTGACGCAAATTGAGCTCGGAGCTTGTCTTGATTAATATTCGATTCACGCATTTGGCTAATTGTATTGGATTTAGGACACATTAAGTAATGCTTCGCATAACTAACTTAACCTATTACAAGACAAATTGAAAGCATAGATTTCGGTTTATAGTAGTATATATGAGCTTGTTTCTGGTTTGTTGCTTTAATATGTTTGGTCTGTACGGTATTCAAACCAGACCAAATAAATATGAAGGACAATGATAGTTTGGATGCTTTTCGGCTATTTTGGCTAAACAGCTCTTAAGGACAATTAAACCTACTCTGGAGTTTGCTGATATAATTTGAGGTGATTGTAAAGCTATATTAATATACATTCTTTCGCATATACTAGTGGCTATAGGTTTAGTCAATGTCTAATACAATAAAAATAGACATAAGTATTGACAGAACAAATTCAGTCATACTAAATTATGAGTGTTGGACCTATTGGCAATGCTTTATTTTAGTAAAGGAGTTTTTTCTTAATCTTTTTTTAATGGTTGTGTTTACTTCTTCTTAAACAAAAAGACGTTCTGTACGGAAGTAAACTGTTTTATTTGATTTGTATGGCTTACAGAAATAAATCAAAGTATTGTATGGTAGACCAGAACTCCATCTTTAGTTGTCTAGGATTTTCTGAAAAAACATATATTGTTTTAAGAACTATATGGTTTTATGATAAAAAAAATATTGAAATTAATCGTTCTTAGAATTCCTAAAATTAAAAATCTATTACAAGATAGAGACAAATTGATTAAAGATAATAATAGTCTTTTACAAGATAGAGAAGGTTTAATTAGGGATAATAACAATCTGCTTCAAGATAGAGATAATTTGATTAATGAAAAAAAACAATTAGAGCAACAAATTTTAAAAAATAATATTGATTTATCGGAGTTTACAGGGGTAACCAATTGCGTTTTAGGTGAAACAAAATCGTTAACATTCTTTGATATTCTTAATTGGTATAAAACCACATCTCAATCTTTAGTTGAAGAATTGAACAAATATAGACTATCACAAATAAAAAATAGAGAGCAAGTACATTCTACAGAAAAAAAAGATAAATATATTTTAACAATAGTTACTAGTCTATATAAAGGTGGTAAATATATTCATTCTTTTCTGGAAAATATTGTTACTCAAACCATCTTTAATGAATGTGAATTAGTGATAATTGATGCTAATTCACCTGAAGATGAGCATAAAGTTATTAATACCTATACTGAATTATATCCCAATATACGATACTTGAGATTACAGGAAAATATTGGTATTTATGAAGCATGGAATTTGGCTATTAAGGAATCTAATTCGGAATTTATTACTAATGCAAATGTAGATGATTTACATCGAAATGATGCGTTTGAATTAAAAATTCAAGCCTTACTTCTAAACCCT
>CAISPN010000094.1 GCA_903887375.1 uncultured cyanobacterium | reverse complement strand
TTCCTTAGATGTTGCTATCACTAATGCTATTAATGTCATTTCAGAGGATGATGCTATCAATTGGTTTCAACATTGTGGTCTCTTTGCTGAATCAATTCGATAATCTATAATTGTGGCTTAACTGGTCTCAATTTGCTGTAAGAGCGCATCTCCAGTCAATAAATAAATATCGTTGATTAGATAAGACATATGGCTATCTGTATGACCAGGGGTAGAGATTGCCTCTAATTGTATATTTCCCAATTGCCAGATACTGCAATCAGTGATGTAACCATCTGCATCAGAAACTTGAGTTTTTTCAGGCCAAATATTCAGACAACCTGTAAGCTCTTTGAGTTTATTAGCTCCAGTAATATGATCAGCATGGATATGAGTTTCTAGACAGTGACTTAAACTTAAACCTAATTCTTGAAGAACTTGGAGATCCCTTTCAACTTGCTCTAATACAGGATCTATAAGTATTGCTGCTTTTGTTGTGGGATCGGCGATTAGATATGTATAAGTACTTGATTCTCTATCAAAAAGTTGTCGAAAGATTATCCAGGATTTTTCAGCTTTAGCAGGCTTTTGACCAGGTTGAAAAATTACAAGTTCACTAGATGATAATCTGGTAGTACTTGCTTTGGCTCTTATTTCAATTGAATATAATAACTGTCTTGCTAGATTAGCCGCTTGAACTCTAATTTCTGGCACTGCAGTAGTTTCCCAAAGATCTCCTTTACGTGGAGTACCTAATGTATATAGTATTTGAGATATATTTCCTCTTTGGTCAATTAGAGAGCCATCAGTGCCAGTTTTAATTCCTATTGATAGGGGATGAGAAACTATTAAACCTTGTTTTTTAAGATTTTCAATTAAAGGATTATTTAGATTTTGGTAATTGCAATTACTTCCAGTGCAATTAATGATTCTGTTAACCTGCAAAGTAAGAGGTAGACCAGTTTTTAATTGTTTGATTTCAATATTTATTAGATCTTGATTTAATTGGCAGCTTTGAATATGACCTGCACAATAAATTAATTGTCCTGATTGTACCATTTGGGATAGAATATCAGCTATCTCCTGAGCGATGCGGTGACGATGAACTTCCCAATAAGGCTTGAGATGACGCAAGAACCTTTTTTGTTCTGATAAGGGTAATGCTTGCCAAATTTGCTGGCTAATAGGTCGAAGAGAGTTAAGTACAGCTCGCCAATCTTTTCCTTGTTCAACTGCCCAATTAATTTCTTGACGAACTAGCTTGAGCAGTGCAACTATTGTTTTAGGCGCTGTTTCTATCTCTAAAAATGCCGGATAGGGTTCGGTGGGTTGATGGGCAATTGGAGTTAATCCATGGCGCGAAATAGCATAGATTTTTCCTCGAAAGTTTTTTTGAACTAAAGAGATAACTACATCGACCATTGTCAATCCTGAACCAACTAAAAAAATAGATTCATCATCCTTTAAATTTGTGATCGCTTCAGCTGACCAAGCAGATATGACGGACTTTTTACTTGGTTCTAGAGCTTGCAATCCTCTTGGAAGTGAGGGAGGAAAATTACCAATTGCCAGTACTACCTTTTGAGCTATTATAAATCGATCATTACTCAGAGATATTTGTGCCGTTTGACCTTTTGGTGTAATGGCTATTGCCTCATCGTTAATTCTTTCTAACTGTACGTAACTCAACGCGTTGGATTGAGCTTCATTTAAAATAGATTCTAAATAATCTCCATAAATCTGACGTGAAATAAAACTAGAAGCAGTTGCTGATTTATCCCCTTTTTCTAGATAAAGCCAGTTCAAAAAATGATCTGGTTCATTGGCAAAAGCACTCATCTTTCCGGCTGGAACATTGAGTAAATGGGCTGTCTCTTTTGTCCCATAAGCGATGCCTCTAGCAAGTTCTAAATTTTTTTCAATCAAAATAATTGATAGTGGACTATTAGCATTGCGCAAAAGGTTAGCCGCAACGAGAGTTCCACTAAAACCACCACCAATAATAGCAATTGTTGGATTTTCAAGATTGTTTTTCATCAAGAATAAAAATTAGGTTGAGGATATAGATCATTGAGCGCCCAATTGCCCACATCTTGAACCTTATAAGCAATTGGATCATGTAGAGTAAATGTCCGCAGATTACGCCAATAACGATCAAAGCCATATTCACTGTGCGTAGATCTAGCACCCATCACTTCAAAAATTTGATTGACGATATCCAAACCTATTTTAGTTGCAGAAATCTTAGCAGTTGCAACACTTAAAGCACATTCTCCCCTTTCTTCTAAAGTTAATTCCCATTCCTTATCCCAAGCTTTCTGTAATAATCCAGAAGCTTTTTCAACCAAAGCATTAGCTGATTGTAAATTCAACCAAAAGTTTCCATAATGTTGCAAAATATAAGGATCTTCAGTTGCTTTGGCAACTTGAGAAGTCAACCAGGGACGAGCTTGAGTGAGAGTATAGTTTTTGGCGGCAGCAAAAGCGCCCTCAGCAATTCCCAAATATATATAGGCAAGATTTAATTGGGTTAAGCAGGCTCGAATAGTACTAAAAGCTTGGCCAGATGGCTGCTGATTTTTTAGGACTTCCTCTTTATAAACTAAAACATTAGAAAATGTCACACTACCACTATCTGTCTGCCTTTGTCCTATATTGTCCCAATCTTCATTAAGTTGTATTCCTTCTCGATTAGTGGGAATAGCTAAGATTGAGAACTCTCCTGTTTTAGAATTTGTGGCGCTAACTGTTAGAATATCAGAATCATGTGAGCCTGAACAAAAACTTTTAATCCCATCGAGTCTAAAATTTTTACCATCTTCTTTGAGTATTGTGCGTTGATCGAGAGGATTGATAGCATTAGCCCAAAACCAATTACTTTCAATAGTTTTAAGATAATAGTCACTCTTTTGCTGATCACAACCAAAAATATGAGGTGTGACAACGCCTAAATAGTGATAGGAAAGTACATGAGCAATTGAGCTATCAACTTTCGCAAACTCTCGACTAATAGCAAAAACACTCTGCCAGTTTTCTCCATAGCCACCATATTCTTGAGGAATATTCAATTTTAGTAAACCACTTTTTCTGATTTGATCACGTTCGGCTATTGGTGTTTTGCCCTGACGATCTCTGTTAATAGCTGTTTTGGCGAATTCTTGTGCCAAATCAGTAGCTAAAAGTAAGTATTTAGAACAGGATTGAGTCATTAGTTAACTTCCTACTTGCAACAGTAAATATTGATCATTAGAGATATTTAATGTACTTAAAATCTGTTCATGCCAATATTGTAAAGCAGGATCAGTCCGTTTGCGTGGACGTGCTAAATCCAGATGGAATTGTTGATAGATATGTCCAGGATTATCCTTTAAAACAATCACCCGATCACTAAGAAATATTGCCTCTTCAAGATCATGAGTTACCAAAATTAAAGTTGGACGATTATATTACCAAATTTTCAGCAAATGATCTTGTAATTTCATTCGAGTAAAGGCATCTAGAGCGCTAAAGGGCTCATCTAGCAACAAAATTAACGGTTGGGTTACCAAAGCACGAGCAATTGCTACTCTTTGAGCCATTCCTCCAGATAGTTGACGAGGCAGGGTTTTAGCAAATGTGCTCAGATTAACTCTCTCTAAAATGGTATCTACTAAGTTATGTTTTTCGGCTTTATTGTATTTGAGAGCCGGGATATTTTCTAAGCCAAATTGGACATTTTCTCGAACATTTAACCAAGGCATCAAGCGAGGCTCTTGAAAAATAACACCAATTTTAGGATGAGGCTCCCTGATGCGCTCACTATCAATCAAAACTTGACCAAGGCTTGGACGCTCTAGTCCTGCAATAATCCTCAATAGGGTACTTTTTCCACAGCCACTTGTTCCTACGATGCTGACTATCTCACCTTGTTTAATTGTCAAATCTATCTCATCGAGAGCAAAAAAACCATTAGCAAAGCGTTTAGATACTTTTTCTACTTTTAACATAAATTTTCTCTCCTTAAGTAGACAAACGGTGAGTATCTTGCCAATATAGAAATTTATTTCCTATGCCGGCTAAAATTAAATCTGTTAATTTTCCAAGAATGGCAAAAAGTAAAATACTCACTAAAATAGTGGTTGGTCTTCCTGTCGATTGTCCATCAACTAATAAAAAACCCAATCCACTACTTGCCCCCATTATTTCTGCTGCTACGACAAACATCCAACCTAGCCCTAAACCTCCTCTTAATCCAGTAATATAAGCAGGTAAGGTAGCAGGCAGAAAGATACGAGTAATTAATTGCCATGAATTCAGACGATAAATTTTCCCAACTTCTACCAGTTTACGGTCAACATTTTGGATCCCACTCATCAAATTAAGATAAGTTGGGAAGAATACTCCTACTGCTATCAAGGTGATTTTTGAAGTTTCATATATTCCCATCCAAAGAATAAACAGCGGAACCCAAGCTAGAGAGGGAATATTACGAAGAGATTGGAGTAAAGGATCTAGCAGGCTATGCAATAGAGGAGAATAGCCAGTCAAAGATCCCAAAATTGTTGCAACCAAAGACCCAATAACAAAACCTAAAGCTACTCGATACAGTGTAATACCAATATGGCGAAAAAGTTCTCCACTGGCAGCTAATTGTCCTAAATTTTGCAATACTAATGATGGTGCTGGTAGGAGATTAGGAGGGAAAAAGCCATTTTTTGCTAATATTTCCCAACTAATTAAGAGAATTATCGGTAAAATCCAGCCTCGAATGGAGAGCTTAAACATGATTGCGATACTGGGGATCGATAAGATCATTTACTGTTTTAGGAACATCTACATCAGAGGAAATAACGCCACTTTTTTTCAGAACATCTCCAGAAGCATTTATTACTTTTTTCTGGGCATCTCCAATATGAGAATCCCTCAAATTAGTCCGCTCTAGCTGTTTAGTAGCAACAGGTTCATTGAGTTTTGCTTCTTTGATCAAGATTGCTTTGAGCTCTGCCGGGTTTTCGAGTGCCCATTTGCGAGCTTTTTCATAATTTGCTAATACCTTTTTGACATAGTTAGGATATTGTTTGGCAAATTCTTCTCGTACATTTAAAACGCCATAGCTATTAAAATTGGGATTGCGATAAAATAGCCTTGAACCATTTTCTACTTCTGTTTTTGCCATATTTGGATCTAGCCCTGCCCAAGCATCCACATTCCCTTTTTCTAAGGCAGCTCGGCCATCAGCATGTTGCAAAAGTACTAATTCAATATCTTTATCACTCAGACCAAATTTATCCAAAGAACGCAAAAGAAAAACATAGGGATCTGTTCCTTTAGTAGCTGCAACTTTTTTCCCTTTGAGATCTTTTACTGATTTAATTGGAGAGTTTTTGCTTGTTACAAGGGCGGTCCACTCTGGTTTGGAGTAAACATAGATTGATTTGATGGGATTACCATTGGCTTTTCCTATTAGAGCAGCAGCCCCTGCTGTAGAACCAAAATCTAAACTTCGAGCATTGAGAAATTCCAGCGCTTTGTTACTACCTTGAGAAAGTACCCATTCTACTTTGACTTGATCTTTGGCTAAATCTTCTTCTAATAAGCCTTTTTCTTTTAGAACTAAGCTGACAGGATTATAGTAAGCATAATCTATTTTAATTACTGACGGGCGAGCGGTGTTTGCTGCTTGAGCTTGATGTAGTCCAAGACCGATTGTGATCGAGACTAGAAAGATTAATCCTAAATTAAATAATCGCCGCGGTAGCCTAATTTTGAGCGATTGAATACGCATAATTGATAATCACCTCTATTAATCTACGGTAAACTGATCTGCATTTAGCATTTTAATTGTTACATAGAAAATATGATTTATCAATTAATACGTTTATAGTAAAAATCAATCGATAAAAGAGGTAAATTCTTCGGGTTTTGGACTCTAAGCCGCACCTTTATCTTTTTGCTCTCTCCACTTTCTAACACCCGCAACGCCCATGCCCAGAAGAGCTAGGGGATGAATTTTCTCTTTGCCTTTGATAGATGCTATGGTGTTTTGTTTGGCTTTACGACGCTTGAGCTGTCTCAATCCCATAAAAATAGGTACTCCTAGAGCCATACCTTGTAAGGGATTGAAGTCAAAAGGGACAGCAGTGCCACCAGTATCTCCAACTGTGATCGGCGCATTGGGACTATCGTTATAAGCCCAATTCTTGATAGTTACATAAGAAGTAGGACCAGTAGAACTAGGATATAAGGTTGCCCAGCCATAATGGGTCTGACTGTTACTTGTGAATTTAAAACCTATATGTCCATTTGTTCCGCTGCTAAATCCCTCAAGCCCTAAAGAGCTAAAGCCCACTACCCCACTACTAGCTGCTCCAACCATAAGGTGAGAAGCGCGATTGCCAAAAGCATAATTGTTAGTCAAGGTAGCTCCAACTACAACCCCGTTAGCAAGGTTCTCAATAGCTAAAGTTTGTTGGTTTGTTTTGTTGACAAAGGCGCTGCCAGCTAAAGGGGTATTGTTATCTATGCTAAGAGCACCAAAGCCTGTAAGTCCACTATGTACTAAAGCAAAGTCGTTGACTCCATTGCCATCAAGATCCCAGTTAACCAAGCCAAAATTAGACTGCATGCTAATAGTGAGGGGCTTATTGCCAACATAGATAATATTTGCCTGCGCTTGTTCATTGTGAGCAAAATAAAGAACGGAAAATCCACTAGCGAGTAGAGAAATTTTTTCAGTGAGTGATTTTTTTTGCATATATGCCTATAAATTGTTATACAGGAATATTTTCTAGCCAAATTACTAATCTAATAAGATATCTTATTAAAACTTTTTACTATGACTGGATTATTTGTTGGTTTAACTACTTTAGATCTTATTTATCTTGTAAAAGAATTTCCCCAGCCTAACCAGAAAATTATCGCCCTAGAGCAGAGCATTGCTGCAGGTGGCCCTGCTACTAATGCAGCTATTACCTATAGTTATCTGGGCAATAAGTCAAAGTTGGTCACAATTTTAGGAGTAAACTCTATTAATCATTTAATTGAAAATGATTTAACTAACTATAAAGTCGAATTATTAGATTTAAACAAAAACAAATCTAGTTCTGCTGTTGTTTCTTCTATTTTGGTTAAGCAATCTAATGGTCAGCGCTCAGTAGTTTCTCTCAATTCAACTTATAATCAAGTTGAATCTATTGATTTACCAGATGATCTTTTAATGGGAATAGATCTAGTTTTAGTAGATGGTCATCAAATCGCAATCAGTCAGCAAATCATCCAAAAGCAAACTATTCCAGTAGTCTTAGATGGTGGTAGTTGGAAAGCCGGCTTAGAAATACTTCTACCTCATATTACCTATGTTATTTGTTCCGCAGATTTTTACCCACCAGGATGTCAAACTATTAAAGAAATCTTTGCATATTTACAAGGGTTTTCTATTGACTATATTGCTATTAGCCAAGGTCAAGATCCTATAATTTACTATTGTAAAGGGAAATATGGAGAGATACCCATTAAAACTATTAAAGCAGTTGATACTTTAGGGGCAGGTGATGTATTGCATGGGGCATTTTGTCATTATATTCAAGAGTATGATTTTGTGTCTGCCTTGCAAAAAGCCAGCATCATCGCCTCAAAATCATGTCAGAGTTTTGGTACTAGAAAATGGATGGAACGGGATTGATACTACTAATATTACTATGATGGTTTGCGCTCTAAATGGCAAAATCTATACAAAATCTACTGCTGTAATTAAAGTAATTCAACAATTATCAGAATTATCTTTAACAGCAGGGCTACTTTTATTAGTTCCAGTGCAAATTAGAGATTCAATCTATGAGCTAGTTGCCAATAATCGCTACCAATGGTTTGGTCAAAGAGAAAAATGTTTCATAGCAGATCAATCAAATAGCAATAAAGTATAAATCTTTAAACAAGAGATTAATAAAATAGAAACTAATTAAGCTTGATGAGATTTTTCTTTAAATGGTTAGTTGATATTCTAGGGGAGGCTTAAACTTTCTAGAAAACTATCTCTAGAGAGATTGCCGCGCCAGAGAATCAGTGCATCTTCCCCATCACTGTAGTATTTATTTCTCTTACCAGCGGTTTTAAAATTAAATTTCTCATAGAGGTATATAGCCTTGATATTAGAAACCCTCACCTCTAGGGTTGCTCTTTCCAATCCCCTAGAATGTGCTTCTTTTAAAAGAGAGCAAAGTAAAAAACTACCTAGACCTTGGCCTTGATAATCCGGGTGAATAGCCAGCATTGTAATATGGGCCTCTTCTAGAATTGACCAAAAACAACCACAACCAACTGTCATATCCCCTTCAACTAAAGTTAATAGGACACTATTAGGATTGTCGAGTTCTCTTTGGTAGCCCTCTAAAGACCACAGCCCGCCGAGGCAAAGCCGATCTAGTTCTACTATCTTTTGAAGCTCCTGTTGGCTTTGTGGTTTTCTCAATATTGGAGGCATATTAACCCAGGCGTCGGATAGCCTCTAGAACTCCTCTAGCTTTATTGATTGTCTCTTCGTATTCCTTGATAGGTTGGGAATCAGCTACGATACCAGCTCCTGCTTGAACACTAACTAGATGAGAACCATCTAGATTTGGCTGGACTACCATAGTTCTGATTGTGATAGCGCTATTGAGTTGCCCTTCAAAATCATAGTAACCATAGACGCCAGAATAAGGGCCACGGTGATCATTTTCAATTTCATAGATGATTTCCATGGCTCTAATCTTAGGCGCGCCACTGACTGTTCCAGCCGGAAAACAGGCTTGAAGAACATCCCAAGCATTCTTGCCATCAGATATTTCACCGATGACATTACTGACAATATGCATTACATGAGAATAGCGCTCGATGGTCATTAACTCATTAACTGAGATACTTCCTTGTTTACAAACTCGCCCCAGGTCATTACGTCCCAAATCTACTAACATTACATGTTCAGCTATTTCCTTGGGATCTGCTAGTAGTTCTTGGGAAAGTTGATTATCTTGAGCTGGAGTTTTTCCTCTAGGACGGGTACCAGCTATAGGCCTAACGGTAGCTTTAAAACCTGATTCTGCTAGTCTATCAACCTTGACCATAATTTCTGGGCTAGAGCCAATCAACTGCCACTTGTTGAAATTGAAATAAGCCATGTAGGGAGAAGGATTAATCAGACGCAATGAACGATAGAGATTGAAAGGATCATCGCTGTAATGTGCGCTCAATCTTTGAGAAAGAACCACTTGAAATATATCCCCAGCTTTGATATATTCTTTGGCTTTTTCAACATTTTGGCAGAATTGTTCAGCCGAGGTATTGCTTTGGTAATCCAATGGATTGTGGTTGTTTTTGGGAGTGAGCTCTAAAGACTTGTTTTCTACATCTAATGGCATCTTGAGCTTGAGAACCATCCGATTAACCCTATTACAGGCATTATCATAAGCCTGTTTGAGATCAACATTAGGATCTTGTAAATCGGCATAGGCTATAGCCCAGATCTTCCGTTTAACCTGATCAAAGATCAAAATTGTATCAGATTGCATCCAGACTCCATCTGGCAAGTCTGCAGATTGCGATTGATGTATGGGAACTTTTGGCTCAATCCATCTGATTAGTTCATAACCCCAAAAACCAAATAGTCCTCCTATTCCGCTGGGCAACTCTTCTAGCGTAACGGGTTTAATAGATTCTAAGTTGCTTTTAATAATGTCAAAAGGATTACCTTGATGTTCCTTGATTTTTCCATTACGATAAAATTGTTTAGTGATATCGCCACGATTTTCTAAAACCCATACCGGATCACAACCGAGAAAACTATAGCGTCCGAGATTTTCGCCACCTTCTACTGATTCTAAAAGAAAATTATATGGTCTACCTGCACAGACTTTGTACCAAGCTGAAACTGGTGTTTCTAGATCTGCTACCCATTCATAGTAGACTGGTATAAAATTACCATGCTGGGCAAGATGTGAAAACTGGGAAAAATCAGGAAAAATCATTGCGGCATTAGCTCATCAAAGTGAAAGGGGCGATCAGTAAGCTTACTAATCACCCTTAGCGATCAAAAAAGAAACTAACAACTAGACTTCGTAAGTTGCTTTGCCAGAGAATTTGACAGTGACAGGCTCAGGATTTTCTCCGATTCTTCTATCATTCTTACCGTAATATTCTCTGCCTGCATTTACTTTTTCAGGGAATACGCCATCAGCGGGATGAAGTAACTGAATTTCTCCAGTAGGATATACACGATAGATTTTAAAAGATTCGATTTTGGGTTTAAATTTGGTGCGCAACTGAGTGCCTAAAGCCAAAGCTTGCTCTTTACGTGCTAGATAGAGAATATTATCGCCTTCATGCATGATAGCTGCGCCACCAGTAGGCATTTCAAAAACCTGCTCTTTAGTGCTGGTCCAGGTGATCGCGTATTTTTCTTCAAGCTCAGCGCTACTGAGAAGACCACCAGTGCTACCGCCAAATTTAGGAGCTTGTCCGGAAAGTTTTTCTGTCATAGGAATTTAATCCAGTTAAAAGGTATTTTGGCACATCCTACCATTGAGTCAATACCCATTTGATAACTCTGTCAAGAACTGTAATATTTGTTGCTATTTTTTAAGCCTTGGTTCAACTAAATGCCAGATAGCAGGGGCCAATGACAAGACAATAATCACCAAGATAATGGGCAGGAGATAGCGATCCACATCAGGTACTACTCTACCTAGAAAGTAACCAAATAGAGTTAAACCCATTGTCCAAATAAAACCACCGATGAGATTGAAGAACATGAAGGTTCTATATTTCATCGCTGCTGTACCTGCAATTATAGGAGCGAAAGTACGCACAACTGGTACAAATCTGGCCAAAATAATAGTTTTTTGTCCATGTTTATTGTAGAAACTCTCTGTTTCTTGGAGATAACTTTTTTTGAAAAAGCGCGAATCTTCTTTAGTAAAGAGCTTTCTACCTAGACGATAACCTGTGAAATAGCCAACATTATCTCCCAAAACCGCACAGACAAAGCAGCCAAATAAAAGCACGGCAATATTGAAAAAACCTTGCGATGCAAGTAACCCTGAAGTCACCAGCAGACTATCACCAGGGAGGAAAAAGCCCAGCATGATTCCAGATTCGGCAAAAATAATTCCCCAAATACCCAGTAAACCTATGCTTTTAATTAGATCTTGCAAATTCCCATGCCCCAAATGTCCCAAGAACTTGCCAATTTCCTGTATCAAATTTCCTTCCATGTACTCCAACTTATCAATTCAAAGATTATAAAAAAAGCAGAAGTAATCCCCAATTAGGGACGCTTCTGCTTAAGTACTAGTTTACTAGTTAACCAACTTAAGTTCCAGATGTCCAAGAATTAATATATTCAAGCTGATCTTTAGTCAGGACATCTAGAGAAATACCCATAGCTTCCAATTTCAACCGGGCAATTTCTTGATCGAGATCTTGGGGAATATTATAGATACCAGGAGTCAATTTGCCTTTATTTTTAACCAAGTACTCTACCCCTAAGGCCTGATTGGCAAAGCTCATATCCATAACAGCACTGGGATGACCTTCTGCAGCAGCCAGGTTAACCAAGCGTCCTTCTCCAATGACAATAATAGATTTGCCGTCAGAGAGTCGATATTCTTGGGTAAAGTTTCTTACTTCTTTGACTTCACTTGCCTGGCCAGCTAGAAACTTGAGATCAATCTCGATATCAAAGTGGCCTGAATTAGAGACAATTGCCCCATCTTTCATTACAGCAAAGTGTTCAGCTCTGATTACATGCTTATTGCCAGTCACAGTGACAAAGATATCGCCAAGAGCTGCTGCCTCTATCATGGGCATCACTCTAAAGCCATCCATAGCAGCTTCAATTGCTCTGACGGGATTGATCTCGGTAACGATTATATTAGAGCCAAGACCTTTGGCTCTCATTGCCACACCTTTACCACACCAGCCATAGCCGGCAACAACTACAGTTTTACCCGCCAGAAGAATGTTGGTAGCCCTGATGATGCCATCTAAGGTAGATTGTCCAGTACCGTAGCGGTTGTCAAAGAAGTGCTTGGTTTCGGCATCATTGACATTCATTGCTGGGAAGGTCAAAACACCATCTTTGAACATTGCCTGCAAGCGAACTATTCCAGTAGTGGTCTCTTCTGTTGTCCCAATGATGTCATTGAGTTGATGAGGTCTTTCTTTGACTAGGGTAGCGACTACATCGCAACCATCATCAATAATAATATTGGGTTTGTGATCTAGGGCAATTTGTACATGGCGATGGTATGTTTCATTGTCCTCACCCTTAATTGCAAATACAGGAATGCCATATTCGCTTACTAGTGCTGCAGCAACATCATCTTGAGTAGAAAGTGGATTACTGGCAATCAAGATTGCATCGGCTCCACCAGCTTTTAAGGCAATTGCTAGATGGGCAGTTTCAGTTGTAACGTGGCAACAGGCAACCAATCTGATTCCGGCAAAGGGTTTATTTTTGGCAAAATTTTCTTGAATCGATTTAAGTACGGGCATTTCTCTACCTGCCCATTCAATTCTTTGCTTGCCAAAAGGAGCAAGCGAGATATCCTTTACTTCATAGTTTAGTTTGACAAAGGCCACGGACATAATATTCACCAGGTTGATTTTCTTTAAATTTTACACTCTAAATATCACATCAAGCCCGATGTCCATTACTAGGATCATTGGAACTATCATGCTGTGATTTCTCTGGAATTTCTAGCGGTAGGTTTTGTGAACCCTGGGCAAAAGGCGAAAATCTGGTAGGAATAGGGCTACGTGGTACTGACTTTAGACCTTGAAGCATATCAGAAAGTTGTAATCCTTCTTGTTTAACCTCTCGTAGCTTATGCCAAACCGAGCGTGACATTAAAAGGGTATGCTCTACTCTTTCGGCTGCTATTTGTTCTAAACATTCTTCCCTTTCTGGTTGATAGTCAGCTGAAACCAATTCTAGAGGTAGTGAAGATGGATAATTTTGAATAATTTGGGCAATTTTAACTAGGATTGGCCCATAAAGCCAAGTGTAGGCTGGATGAACGGTTAACTGGAGTTGGTGAGGTTGAGAGCTATTTTGGGATATCTGCACATTGAAATAGGCAATAGCCGCCTTGCGCTGTGGTTCAAATACGTAAGCTTCCTTGAACTCTTTGCCCGTCCACCAATTCTTAAATTGCAATGCAGTCCGGTTCAATAGTCCTTTTTTAAAATCTTGGACATGGCGATCAAAGACTTGGCGCAATAAAGGGGGCATAGAGACACAATCTAGCTGATAGAGAAGCTGCGCATCGGCGTTACTCACTGGCATCAGATTAACCAAATCACTGGATTTTTCAGCTAGGCCAGCCAAGATGCTAGGTGATAGTGACCAATGGGTCAGGTGAGCAATTGGTTGAAATCCATTTTGTCTATAGAGAGCCAGAGTGTCTTTTTGTTCTATATTGACCTCGAGGATCCAGGTGCGCGCTTCCCAGAGACTTTCAAAACAATAGCGCAAAAGTTGAGAACCAGTTTCCAAACAAGAGGTTTCCATAGTCAAAACCTGTTTGACTCTCCAAGTGCTGCGACTGATATTTTCTGGTTCTACTTGAACTAGACCTATGAGTTTTTGAGATTCTTCAGCAACATAGGCCCGGAAATGATTTTGCCAGGGGTTGGGAAATAGTGCAAGAAACTTAAGCAATCCATAGCAATTACGTAATAGCTCCAGCTGTCTGCCTAAAGCAACCAGATCTGATCCCTGGTCAACCCGTCTGAGATATTGGGAGATTGCTTCAAGATCTCTGTATTGTAGTGGACGGATGATCGTTTTTACCATTGCTTGTTGCTATCTTGATCCTTTCAACTACATCATATCTTTTTTTTACAAGTGATCAGAACTAATTCCTGCACAATTTTCTTTCCTTGTCAAATTCTGGTTGCTGCCAAGAAAAGCCAAAATGACTAATGGAGATTAAGTTGGGAAAACTTGAGCGCAGCGCGGCCATTTGGTTTTCTAGCGAGGGTCTATTAGGATAGCTTTTACCCCAAAAGCCTGCTATAGCTGGAACTACTTCTGTTTGATTGGCCGAGATGGAGACTACTTTTTTCACCTGATTGACAATACATTCGGAATTATCGCAAAGAGCATAAGCCATGGGATGCCATTCTATGGTTTTAGGAAAATGATCCCAAGGTTGCAGCCTTGAATCAAAGCCTCTAACACCTACAGCTTGATTTCCATCTGGAAAAAATACAGCTCCTGCAGGAATACCGTATGGCTTGACTTGGGTAATGGCCAAAGCTAGAAAATCAACTACACCTTGGGCAGCATGAGCAACAGTAAAGTACCATATTTCATCTTTAATACGCTCATAGCGAACGTTGAGGGGCTGCGTCATTTCATTAGCTGGTGGAGTACGTCCTTCCCATAGGGGAGATCCTTCTAAGGTATAGAGTTTATCAGCTTCTTGCAGATCACCTGGAACTAGGTAGCCGCGGTTGATATAGCGATCTAGTAGAAATCTTCCTTTATAGTTTTTTGCCCTATTGAGCAGAGCAGCTTTAGAAGATTCTCCATAGATCCAAAGATCTTTAACATCTCCTACAACTGATTGATTTGCCTCACCTTTGGGATAGCGGATATAGTCAAATAGGACTCCATCGGGCTTTCTTTCAAGAATTCTCTTGAGTAATTCTCTATAGTCACTTCTGACAATTTGACTATAGGGATCTACAAAAAGCTGAGATTGATCACTGACAAAGTTGAGACTATTTTCTCCTTTGCCATTGCGAGCTAGAACACTTTTTCTGTCTACCCTTTGCCCATAGAGATAACCATAATTGAGGCTAAACATCCAGGCATAGACCTTTATTCCTCTAAGATGAGCTTTCTTGATAGTCTCAGCCAAAAGGTCTCTATTCTCTTTACCGGGGCTATCGAGAATTGAGTCCCAAACTGTACTATTGTAAGCTTTGGGTAATAAAACCTGACCACTATAAAAGACTTCCAGATAAATTTCGTTGTAGCCGTAATTGACAATGCGATCTAAAACTTCATCGATTTTGCCTTCTTGAGCATCACAAGGGTAAAGTCGCAACCAAATAGCCTGATTAGCAGGCCAACTTTGACCTCGGCAATCATGTAGTTGTTGGGCATGACGTTTGAGAATGTTGGTATATTCGATTTGTCCTGCTCCATCACCTTTAACGGTCGATTGTCTCAATTGCTCTTTCTCGGCAACATCCTGAGCTGAAAAATGACAACTATCACTGCTCAAAGGAACCGCTTCGGCAGAAGGTCTAGCAAATTGTATACCAGTTAGGGCACCTATTGAGCTTACTAATAGCAAACTTTTGATGCGTTGACCCAAATTTAAATGACCCATTTTTATGGCTTTAACAAAACTTAAACTATACCCATTATTTAACCAAAAAACTCATTAAATTGTCGAAACAATTGTAAATTAAAGATCTATAGTTAGCTGAACAGGTAAGCTAGAAAGATTTGGTGCCAAGTTTTTGGGAATAATTTCTTCTAGAAATTGTGTCTCTGAACTACCCGGATTGGACATATCACGTCTGAGCCACTGGGCAAAGATTTTCTCTCGATCATCTTGTGGCTCGGCTATCTGATAGATTCTTGTTCTATTTTGTCCACTGCCTCGAGCCCGTATATAGTTGAGACTATAACCAATGCAAGAGAGGAGCTGTCGCAAAATAAGCATAGGAGTGGCATTTTGGGTGATACCAACTCCAGTGACAGCCTTTATCTCACGGCGATGTCCCAGAGCCAACTGGGACATTGTTTGAATATCTGGTTCGTGATTAGAGAGCTCCCTAGAGCCAGAGCGCAAAAGATCTGGTAAACCTAAAATCTCTAAAACCCCAACGCTTGCTCCTAATTGAGAATTGTTAAAATCTGGCAGAAAGAAAGTGCCATTTCCCTGCTGTAGAATTTTTTGGGCAACTAGGGCATCTCGATCTGTCAAATAAGATCTTCCTACAGTTAAAAAGTAATTTAACCTCAATTTGGGATACCAACCTTTGTCATCTCTCTCGATGAGCTCAACGTTAATGGGTATGCCATAGCGCTGTTTAAGAATATATTTGCGCAGGGAAAACCTTTGCTGAGGACTTTTGATAGGGCTTTTTTTGAGATTTTGATATTCTTGCTCAGTTAATAGGGGAGCTTTGACAATGGATTGACATTGTGCCAAATAGTTCTCTTGTTGAACTACCTTGATAATCTCACTGAGGCTTTCTTTTGGTTGTTGGTTTTCCTCAAGGGTTGGTTTGATTTTTTTATTTTTACTATCTATTAGGGGATGTCCACTTGAGCTCAAATGATTGAGAATACTTTCTCTATAGTGGAGCATGCCTACATTGACCCTGATAGCCATCTTTGCCCAACAAAGTAGAGACTCTGCTTGAAATTGGGTATTTACTTCATCCCATCCCTCAATATCTGACTGCTGGAGTAGGCGAATATTGAGTTGGGTTAAACGTTCACCTGAATTGAGAAGATGAGCCAGTGAAGTTGCACCATTGCCAACTTTGTTAAAACCATAAGGAGCAGTCCAGAGGTAGCGAGGAATATTTTCTCTGACTCTACCTAAAGCCTGACAAACTGAGGTTGCACTCTGTACTCCTTGAGCGATACCCCAGACAGAAGTGAAATGTCCCCTAATATCAATGCTGACACCAGTTTCAATAGAAGGACTAGCTAATACAATATCGTAGCTTGGCAGGAGATCATTGAGGTTGTTGAGGCAGTTATAGGCTGGATGTTCAGGCTCAGATAGAGATTCTGAATCAATCCGCAGTATTTTGAGTTTGGGTAACTCTTGTTTGAGATAAGATTCCAGGTTGAGTGTTCCCCATTGACTCTTTAACTGTTGGGCTGAGAGACAGACAAAAGCCTTTCCTCCGTTTTCTAACTCCTTGGTAAGATCTTTGAGGATACGCTTGGGAGTATTTTCCTGGTAGTAATAGACAGGATAAGTCTGCTCTGGTTTGGGGAGCCAACGATTAACTATTACATAGGGTGAGAGATCAATTTCACTAAGAGCAATCAGGTAATCCAGAGATACATCACTCAAATCGGCGTCGGCAACAAAAATTTGACCTCCTCCACCGGCAACCTGCTGTACTAATTGTTTGAGGGATTGGAGAATAGCAACTCGATTACTACTACAAGTACTAGAGTTAAGAGCATGCCAGAAGACTTGCTCTACCTCATCTAGTATTACCAGAGCATCAGACCATTGCTTTGGATCAAATTGGGCTTTGGAATCAGCATGTAAAGAATCTACGCATAATCCATAGGCTCTAGATAGATTTTTCTGCTCAATTTGGCTGATATATTCTATGCCGAAGCGCTGACAGAGCTCTTCAACTAATTTGATGCGATGGCCTATCACTAGAACTGGTCTAGATTGGGAGATGGCCTGTTGTACTATTGTGGCAAGGAATTGGGTTTTTCCTGTACCTTGGGGAGATTTGATGGCTACTAGGTTCGTATTGGCAGGAATTTCTAGTTTAGGTAAAAAAGTTGAATTTATTTCTAGATTTGCACTATAAGTTAAATTGCCTAGGCTATTGGCTTTCCAAGCATCAAAAGAAGTAGCTTTTTGGTAAGCACTATCAAAGCCTGCTTGGCCCTGTTGACTAATAAAATCGTCAACACCCTTGCCTAATTCACTTGACCAGGTTACAACTTTAACTTTGCATTTGGCTTGAACTAGCAATCCCCCCATTTTAGCGATGGCGGCATTTACTGCTTTGATACTTTTAGCTCGACTATCTTGATCAAAAACTATATATATCTCACGGTCTGGCTGGGCAAATAGTTGTATCTGTGGAATCAGGTGGGCTTTAGCAATCTTTCTGCCATTATTATCTTTAGGAGTACGGTAGCCATTGTTCACTCCAGGCAGGGCAATAGCCGGGTAACCTGCCGAAAGAAGAGTACCGGCTTTTTTAGCTCCTTCAGTGATACACAGGGGGACAGATGGATTGGCAATCAACCAAGACCAAAAATTGGTATGCTCTGCTGGAGAAAACTCAATGTTATTCTTGCGGGCTATTTTTTCCCAGAGCTTAGGTGGAACGCGCAGGGCAAATAGACCCGTTTTCTCCATTGGGGGATGTTCATATTTGATGATTTTCTTGGGATCATCAGTAGTTCTGGGATGAACTGGCTTGAAACAACCCCAGAGATCTTCTTTGCCTGTTAAAACATCCAATCCAGAACACCACCAACCACCATCTGTGGTGTGTTCATATCTTTTGAGGATTTGGCTGTTAACCCTACCATCATTGTTGCGAGGTAACTGATCAGAATACAGAAGATAGTCTAAGGAGTTTAACCCCTTGAGTGGGGTTACGTTGAGATCAATCAACTCCTCATCTACACAGCTTTTCTGCCATTCCGATCTATAGTCCATATTGGCTCTCTAAGCACTACATCTAGCGTTGCAGATTTTATTATAGAGTAAGAAAACCACATATGTTGTGATTTTTGATTTAATTCATATTTGTACAAAAAGACTAGGAATTTTTGGATTGTAGTTCATCTAGTCGAGCTAGAACCTCTTTGCTATGGACTGCTGGCTGAACCCCTAAAAAGATCTCCTTCAGGATGCCTTGGGGATCTATCAAGTAGGTATGGCGTAGAGAAAATAGACCCATCCAAGAGCCATATTGCTTGCTCACCTTGCCACCAAGATCGGCTAAAAGTGGGAATTTTAACCCTTCGCTATCACAAAATTTAGTATGTGATTCTAGATCATCGGCGCTGATCCCCAATATTTGGGTATTGCGCTGTTGGTATTTGACTAAATCCTGCTGAAAACGCTTAGCTTCAAGAGTGCAGCCTGAGGTAAAATCTTTTGGGTAAAAATAAACAACCACCCATTTACCCCGATAGTCACTCAAAGATATTTGTCCATCTTCGCTGTTACTAGGCAGGGAAAATTCTGGAGCTATTTCTCCTATAGCTGGTTGTTGTCCGCCAAGAGCAAATGAATTAGCCGGAAATAAAGACCAAAGCAAGCAAAAAATCAAGACAATTTTTAGTATTGAGCGTCTGAGCATAGTGAAAAATCTTCAAATAACATTACAATTAAATATTCTAGCCTCCAAACAATCCTCAGCAATGTCCAGCAATCTAAATATTCCAACCAATTTTCCTCTAACAGCAGTGGTAGGCTGTGAAGCGATCAAGTTAGCACTTCTTTTGAGCTCTGTCGATCCCGGTTTGGGTGGGGTGGTGATAGCTGGCAGGAGAGGAACGGCTAAATCAGTTATGGCCAGAGGCGTACATTCTCTTTTGCCACCTATTGAGATAATTGAAGGGAACCTTTACAATTGCGATCCTCAGACACCAGAGGATTGGGATCAAGTTACAGCAAATCTATATCAAAATTTTCCACTTGCAGAAATTCCTACTTCTATAGTGCCTACCCCTTTTGTGCAAATTCCTCTAGGGGTGACTGAAGATCGCCTATTGGGTTCTATTGATGTAGAAGAATCAATCAAGCAGGGTATGCCAGTATTTCAGCCTGGATTGCTTGCCAAGGCCAATCGCGGCGTTCTCTATGTAGATGAAATAAACTTACTCGATGAGCAGATTGTCAATCAGCTGCTTTTGGTACTCACTGAAGGGCGCAATCGTATTGAAAGAGAAGGGCTCAGCTTTGAACATCCCTGTAAACCTCTATTGATTGCTACCTATAATCCTGAAGAAGCTCAGTTGAGAAATCATCTGCTTGATCGCATCGCCATTGCCCTTAGCGCTGATGGCGTCTTGGGAATAGATCAAAGGGTAGATGCTGTCCAAGGTACTCTTGAGTATGCAGATTCTCCAGAAAGATTTCTGGCCCAATATCAAGAAGAAATAGAAGATCTTAAAACTCAGATCATATTGGCTCGTGAATGGCTCAAAGAAGTAAAAATCTCCAACGATCAGATTGCCTATTTGGTAGAAGAGGCAATCAGAGGAGGTATTGAAGGCCATAGAGGCGAAATTTTTGCTCTGAGAGTAGCTAAAGCCTCAGCTGCCTTAGATGGACGCAACCAAGTTAGCGCCGATGATCTCAAGCGAGCTGTGGAATTGGTGATAGTCCCAAGAGCGCTTAATCCTAATAATCCTCCCCCACCACCAGAATCCCCGCCACCACCGCCACCACCGGAAGATAAAAGCCAAGAGCAGCAGGAGCAGGAGCAGGAGCAGGAAGAGGATAATCCTCAAGAAAACGATCCCGAGCCTCCAGCATTGCCCGAAGAGTTTATTTTTGATCCAGAAGGAGTAATCATGGATCCTTCTGTTCTTTACTTTGCCCAAATGTCTCAACGTCAAGGCAAATCTGGAAATCGCAATATGATCATCTCTCAAGATCGAGGACGTTACATCAAGCCAGTTTTGCCTAGGGGTAAGGTCAGACGCATTGCGGTAGATGCCACCTTGCGCTCTGCTGCGCCCTACCAGAAAAGTCGTCGTCTTAGAGAACCTGGCCGCAAAGTGATTGTAGAAGCGAGTGATTTTAGAGAAAAACGCCTAGCCCGCAAAGCCGGTTCTTTAATTGTTTTTGTGGTCGATGCTTCAGGCTCTATGGCTCTAAATAGGATGCAATCAGCCAAAGGGGCTGTCTTGAGGCTTTTAACAGAGGCTTATGAAAACCGTGATCAAATCTCTTTGATCTCCTTTAGGGGAGAGCAAGCCGATGTGCTCTTGCCTCCTACTCGTTCAATTGCCATGGCCAGGCGCCGCTTGGAAACCATGCCCTGTGGTGGTGGCTCCCCCCTTTCTCATGCTCTGACCCAATCAGTTCAAGTCAGTCTCAATGCCATGCGCTCAGGCGATGTTGGTAGAGCAGTAATTGTCGCAATTACAGATGGGCGCAGTAACATTCCTCTTGCTCGTTCTCTAGGTGAGGTAGTTACCGAAAAAGTAGATATTAAAGCTGAATTACTCGGGATTGCTGCTCGTATCAATGCCCTTGGCTTACAGATGTTAGTGATAGATACAGAGAAAAAATTTGTCTCAACTGGCTTTGCTAAAGAGCTGGCTCTAAGAGCAGGTGGAAAATATTATCATTTGCCTATTGCCAGTGATGCTGCTATTGCCTCTATGGTTAAAGGCGGACTATCTACCCTAGCTTAGGGTTTGGTGAAAAGGCCTCTTCAGGTCATAATTGAATCAAGTAGTTGGTTAAAGGGAGTAGGAAATGGTCACAACAGGAGAAAAACCGGCAGAGCAAAAATCTGACAAGGATTTTGACCTTGCCGCCTATCTCAAGGAAAAACAACAAATAGTTGAAGATGCTTTAGAAAAATCTCTGCCCATTGCCCAGCCGGAGAAGATCTATCAGGCTATGCGTTATTCTCTACTGGCAGGAGGTAAAAGACTCAGACCAATTCTTTGCTTGGCCAGTTGTGAGCTTATTGGTGGTGATTTGGCAATAGCTTTGCCAACTGCCTGCGCCTTGGAGATGATCCATACCATGTCATTGATCCACGATGATCTACCTGCTATGGACAACGATGATTACCGTCGTGGTAAGTTAACCAATCACAAGGTATATGGGGAAAATATAGCCATACTCGCTGGAGATGGTCTTTTAGCCTATGCTTTTGAGTATGTAGGACTTGAGACCAAAAATGTACCAGCGCAAAGAGTCTTAGAGGTAATAACCAGACTTGGAAGAACAGTTGGCGGAACAGGTTTAGTTGGTGGACAAGTCTTGGATTTAGAATCTGAAGGTAAACCCGACATCACAACAGAAGCGCTCAGTGAGATCCACACTCGCAAAACTGGGGCTTTGCTGGAAACTTCTGTAGTTTCCGGTGCTATTCTAGCTGGTGCTTCATCAGAAGATTTACAGCGCCTTTCTACTTACGCTCAAAATATTGGTCTAGCTTTTCAGATTGTGGATGATATTCTGGATATTACTGCTACTAAAGAAGAACTAGGTAAAACAGCCGGTAAAGATCTCCAAGCAGAAAAAGCGACCTATCCTAAACTCTGGGGGATCGAGGCTTCAAGGGAGCAAGCTAAGCAAATGATTGATAAAGCCATTGGTCAATTATCAGTCTACGGAGAAAAGGCCCAAGCTCTCAGAGCAATAGCCTTATATATTATTGAGCGGAAAAACTAACCAAATGGACATAACTTTGAGCAAATGCTAGAAAATCAGGTCTTATTGGTTTCTCTTTTTGCCTGCGCCCTTGCTCAGGCTATAAAAGCTGCTGTGGAGCTGGTCAAAAATGGCAAAGTAAATGTCCGTTATCTGGTTAGTACTGGAGGGATGCCCAGTTCCCACTCAGCCCTTGTTGGTTCTCTTGCTACTGGTGTAGGTTTAAAATCAGGCTGGTCTAGTTCGGAGTTTGCTGTAGCTGCCATTTTTGCAGTAATTGTAATGTATGACGCTGCAGGAGTAAGACAGGCTGCGGGTAAACAGGCGCGTATCTTGAATCAAATTCTTGATGAATTTTTTCAAGAACATAAAGAGTTTAATGAAGAGCGTCTCAAGGAACTTTTGGGACATACTCCTGTCCAAGTTTTTGTCGGTCTAGCATTGGGAATAGTAATTTCTCTATTAGCTTTTTGGACATATCTCTAGATAATTTAATTTTTGTCTTAATATTTGATAAGAAATAAGGTTTTCATTCTAAACTAACAATCATAATTACCTATGTCCATATTGCGTTCTACTTCTTTTTTTAATAGCTTGGGGTTGATTTTCAGTCTCTCTTTGAGTAATTCAGTCTGGGCTCAAACACCAAAAGCATCAACACAAAGTATGCCACTTTCCCAAAAGGTGGAGTCTGCTCAGCAAAATAACATAAACAAACCATCATCATCATCATCAGGCAAGCTTTCCCCTCAGGATATCAAGTCAATCCAACCTAGTAGCAACCTGTTGCTTAGACCCAACAAACCTAGTGAGGTGGAAATCAAGCTAAATAAGCCGATTACCTTGAAACAGGCAGTTGAGCTAGGTCTTAAAAACAACCGAGATCTACAAGCAGCCAAATTGGGACTTGAGAGAGCTCAAGCTGGACTTAGAGCAGCCCAAGCGGCTTTACTGCCAACTTTAAATACTAATTTTCAATTTGATTACACCCATTCTTCTAACTCTGAGATAGTTAATCAGGTTGATTTTTTAAATTACCAGAACGCTTTAGTGACCAATCCTTTAACTTATCAGCCGATTCCTGAAGATAGTACTAATTTGGCTTGGGCTATAGAGCTTAACTATAGTATTTACAATGGAGGGGCTAGAGATGCCAATATCAATAAAGCTCAAGAGCAAATCAAGTTTAATCAACTAGATATAGAGCGCCAGATTGAGCAAACCACCTTTGATGTAACCCAGGCTTACTATAACTTGCAAAATGCTGATGCTCAGGTCTTGATTGCCCAGGCTTCGGTAGAAGATACAACCAGGACTTTACGAGATGCGCAATTACTGATGAAAGCCGGTTTGGGTACTCAATTTGACGTTTTAAGCGCCGAGGTAGATCTATCTACAGCTCAGCAAAGTTTAGTGCAAGCTTTTGCTAATCAGAAAATTACCAGAAAACAACTAGCTCAATTGATTGCCGTGGCTCAAGATGTTGAACTGACATCGGCTGACGAGATAGCTGAAGCCGGAGATTGGAAGATCTCCTTAGAAGAGAGTATCGCTAAAGCTTATACTAATAGAGTAGAATTAGATCAACTTTTAACTCAGAAAGAGATTTATCGCCAGACGGCTGAAGTTGCTCTTGCCGCTATCCGCCCCCAAGTTAGTTTATTTGCTAATTATAGCTATCTAGATAATTACAATGATGCTGTAGGTTCTGGTAATGGCTATGCCTTTGGTGTAAAAGCCAACTGGCAGATCTTTGATGGGGGAGCTGCTCAAGCTACAGCCGAGCAAAGCTACCGAGATATGGACATCTCTGAAGTGAATTTTGCTAAACAACGTGAGGCAATTCGAGAGAAGGTAGAACAAGATTACTTTACTCTCAAAGCTAACAAAGAAAATATAGGCAATACTCGCAAAAATGTGGAATTAGCATCTGAGTCTTTGCGCCTAGCGCGTTTAAGATTTCAAGCTGGTGTTGGTACACAAACTGATGTTATCAACTCTCAGCGTAACTTAACTACTGCCCGAAGCCAGTTTTTACAGGCGATTATTGGCTATAACCAATCCTATAATGCTCTCCAAAGAGATGTGAGCAAAATTTATACCTACAAGTAGAGATTTAAGAGTTGAGCGCAGTACCTGGTATGCGCTTGTACCTTAAATAGTAACCTCCAAAAAATAGTAGAATAATCAGCGCTCCTCCAATACCCAAATAGCTTGGCACCCAGCATATTACCTTTAGCTGATTAATCTGTCCAGGTTGCAGGTGCCAAATTAATTCGTTGTTTTTCTTGGAAATCTGGGCATTTTGTTGGATCAGTTGGACCATCAAGGGACTAGTGATACCCAAATTGAGATCGAGCAGTGAGCCTGAGCTGACAATTATATTGCCCTCTTGGGATACTACCCCTAGCCCTCTGAGATCGACGGTAAAGTTCATCAAATTACGCTCTAGTAACAGTAAATTAGTCTGCTCGATAGACATTTGCGCATCTAAGTTCACAAGATCTATTTTGTCACTTTGCTTCTTCTCTCTACGGGGTTGCTGGTGATAGAGCTGATTGAACTTATTGGAGAGTTCTTGTCCATTGCTAAAGGGAATGATCACACGGAAGGTATTTTCAGAAACATTCTCTAGTTTCCCGTTGAGATTTTCAGCCCTTTTTTGTAAACTATCGATCCACTCTTGTACTTCTTTTTGAGAGAGTCTGCTTAGTTGGGGAGCTAGGTTTATATTTTGGATGATTTCTCCTCTATGTTGGTTCTGGAAATCAATGCCGACATCATATCGGACACAACCAGTTAGAAAAACCATCAGAATTAACAACAAACTGACAAGAGCTCGCATGTTTTTCTCCTACTACTCCACATAATAATCAGTTTTCTTCGGGGGTTTGCTCATCTTCTGCCCCTACGACTGATACGGTCACCAAGTCAATCTGCTGACGGTAATAGTCGACGCTCTTGACCTGAACCTCAACTTCACTACCTAGACGATAGAATATTTTGTTTTTTCGCCCAACTAGACAACTATGACGAGCTCTATATTCATACCAATCATCCTTGAGCGAGCTGACATGAACCAATCCTTCTACTAATAAATCTGCCAATTCTACAAAGAAACCAT
Organism: uncultured cyanobacterium; assembly: GCA_903887375.1. Classification (GTDB taxonomy): domain Bacteria; phylum Cyanobacteriota; class Cyanobacteriia; order Cyanobacteriales; family Microcystaceae; genus CAISPN01. The sequence continues at coordinate 64,516 of CAISPN010000094.1, read as the reverse complement.
AGGATTGTACTCCGGTAATCAGTCCACGAAATACCTGTCCGGTCATTGCTTTCATTTGCTCGGCTTTTTTGAGTCCCTTGAGATCTCTTTCGGCATCTTCACTGAGCTTTTCTCTTTCATTAAGGTGATTGATCAATGTGTGGAGCTGTTCCTCGAGTTCTTCTTGAATATTGCTAGATAAGACTTTCCACTTAATTTGATCGAAGCAGCTGCTGCTACCTAAGTTGACTCCAGTTTTAGATCGGCCACTATGGCGATCTTTTCCATTTTCAAAAAGGGCATTCAGGACACGCTGGATAAATAAATCGCCGTAACGTCTGCCAGGGGCAAGACAATGTGTATAAGCAGCAGTATGAGCCAGTCCAAAATGGTTAATGGGATGACTACTATACTTGATCGGCTTTAGAGTGCATTCTAGGAGGTAGTTGAGAACTCTAGCCGATCTTGGGCTGGCGGCAAAAACGCGGCTGATATCTTGATATTTCTGAGAAGTGATTTCTTCTTCGCTTTCCAGGGTGACCTGTAAATCAAGATTTTGTCCCAGTTTGATAAGATCTTCTAGTTCACTGGCATCTGGTTCAGTTTGGCCACAATAAACTATTGGTAAATCAAGTGATTGAAGGTGATGACCGACTATCTCTCCTACAAGTACCATCACTTCAGACAACATAGAGCGTACTGGCACTGCTGAAGATGCGAGAATTACGCCCAGTCTACCTTCATCTTTATATTTGCATTCGCTTTCTGATTCTATTTCAAAACTGCCTCTTTCCATTCTCCTGGCTTTTAGAACGGGGCTGAGGTTATAAAACAGGTATTCTAGTTTTGTTGAGAGTTCATCTTTTTCAGTATCTTCTAATTGGGCTAAAGATTGTTGCACTTCCTGATAAGTTAATCCCTGCTTGACTTGGATTAGAGCTGGAAATATCTCATAATCTTCTAGTTCTCCTGCAGGGGTAAATTCCATAGCTACTGAAATTACTTGGCGATCTTGACCAACAATCAAAGAGCAGCGCTTGGTAATTTCTTCTGGTAGTAAAGGGGATATCTTATCTTGCAGATAGACTGTAGTTCCTCTTCTTCTAGCAGTTCTATCTAGTGGAGAATTACTGGGAACATATTGGGCAACATTGGTTATATGGACTATTACTTGCCAATTTCCATTCTCGGAGCGTTCTATGGTTAGGGCATTTTCTATAAAGGTACTATCTTCATCTTCTATAGTTAGGCTTAATAGTGAGCTCATATCTCGAAAGCTCTTCCAAGATTCGTAATTTTCTATTCTACTAGGTAATTGCTGAACGAATTTTAAGATATTCTCCGGAAAGTCAAGACTGAGATCATGTTTGCAGCAAACTATATCTGTATCAGCTGCTGCTTCAGCGTCGCTTCCCAAAATTCGAGTCACTTCACCCAAAGGTAAATATTGGGCAATGGGGTAGCGTACCACAGAAACATGGACTAAATGGTCTACTGCCTGTTCTAAATCTTGATTGTTTTGCTTGAGTTCCAATTCAAATAAAAGACGATCATCAAGTGGAACAGCTCGATATTGACCGCTTACAGATTTAACTTGGGCTAATAAGGAGGGATTGGCTCTTTCTAAGATAACCATTACCTCACCTTCAGGAGAGCGCCTGCGACTTCCTTCTTTAATAATTTTGACCAGAGCTCTATCTCCATTCCAAGCATGACTGAGATGACTTTCTCTGATATAGATATCATCAGCATCTTCAATATCTTGTATAGCAAAACAAAAGCCTTTACTAGAGCAGCGTAACTTAGCCTCAACAAAGTTTTCTTCCTTAGAAAGCCGATATTTACCCTTGTCTTTGAGCAATAGTCCAATTTTCTCTAAGGCATCAAGAGCAATATCTAATCTTTCGGCATCTCCTTGATCATCATCAAAGCCTAATTTCTCTTTGAGTATTTTAGCTGTGATAGATTTCTCATCATTTAGATAGGACAGTAATGTGGCGATTGAAAACTCCATGCAGTGTAATCCTTATCAGTCCGAGTTTTGAAGCTTTTTGTCTCACTAGGTTTGTTAATAATCTAACAGAAACAACCTCGTTCTACAATATTATCAGCTAGTGCAGCATTTTTTATTTGTTACAGAATTTAAAGTTATAAAGGGTTTTGAGTCAGTATAAAGTAACAGTGCGGTAAACTAAGCCATGATGCTACTTTATTAACTTTTTGCTCTTGCAAAATAGGGCAACAAGATGCAAAGTTAGCTCTTTCATTTCTGAACAAGAGAACTACCTGACAATGGAGTTGATATTAAATGTCACATAGTGTAAAAATTTACGATACCTGTATTGGTTGTACTCAGTGCGTACGCGCCTGTCCTTTAGATGTTCTGGAGATGGTTCCCTGGGATGGTTGTAAAGCTGAACAGATTGCTTCTTCACCTAGAACCCAAGACTGTGTAGGTTGCAAACGCTGTGAAACCGCTTGTCCAACTGACTTTTTGAGTATTCGCGTCTATTTGGGCGCAGAAACAACTCGCAGCATGGGATTGGCTTATTAATTTAAAAGTGCCATTGTTCCTAGACCCACACATCAGGGTGGGTCTTTTTTTCTCTTCAAGATAAAGAACTTGATATTAGATTTATGCTCAATAATGACAATACTGAATTAGGAACTAGTAAGAACCCTCATAAAGACTATCGGGGATTACTAAGGGAGCAACTCAGTCCCATGTACCAGCATTACGTGGAGGTCAAAGAGCAAAATCCCAATACTCTATTGCTCTATAGGGTTGGTGATTTTTTTGAATGTTTCTTTCAAGATGCTATGACCATAGCCCAAGAATTGGAATTAGTGATCACCAGCAAAGAAGGTGGACGAGAAATTGGCCGAGTTGCAATGACGGGAGTACCTCATCACGCTCTAGATCGCTATAGTCGTCTTTTGATAGAAAAGGGCTATGCCATTGCCATTTGTGATCAAGTAGAAGATTCTGCCCAAGCAGCAGGAAGGCTGGTAGAGCGCCAAATTACACGCATGCTGACTCCTGGCACCGTCACTCAAGAAGATATGTTGGTCTCCAGGCGCAATAACTTTTTAGCAGCGGTTGTTCTATCAGGTGAAGATTGGGGACTTGCTCATGCTGATATCTCTACAGGGGAATTTTTGACAACCTCTGGTAGTAAATTAGAAGATCTTAATCTAGAGCTGAGCCGTTTACAGCCAGCAGAAACTCTTTTGCCAAGTAGTACGTCAGGAGGTTTGGGATTACTGCGTCCAGGACAAAAGAGCCCTGATGTACCATCTGGCTTGCCTGAGGGACTTTGCTATAGTTTGCGCCCTCAAAATCCATTTAGTATGAGCATAGCCAAAAGCCGAATCCTACAAACTTTTGGCCTGCGATCTTTAGAGGGTCTAGGGTGTGCTGATTTGCCATTAGCCATCAGAGCCGCCGGTGGACTATTAGAGTATATAGAAGATACACAAAGATCGAGCCCTGTACCGTTGCAGCCTTTGCGAACCTATTCTTTAGTTGACTATTTGATCTTAGATCAGCAAACTAGACGTAACCTGGAGATTACCCAAACAGTCAGAGATGGCAAATTACAGGGCTCTTTGCTCTGGTCTTTGGATAAAACCTGCACTGCTATGGGTGGAAGAGCACTGCGGCGTTGGTTGTTGCAACCTTTGCTAGAGCTTGAGAAGATTCACTCTCGCCAAAGCACTATTGCTGAGCTGGTCGATGATACCCAACTTAGACAAGATATCAGACAGCTTTTAAAGCAACTTTATGATCTAGAAAGATTATCAGGCAGAGTTGGAGCCGGTAGTGCCAATGCTCGAGAACTTCTTTGGTTGGCCGATTCTTTAGTACGCCTTAAAGATCTCTCAATACTTGTACAAAATTCTAAATCCCAACATCTGCAAGCTTTACAAAATATACCCTTTGACTTAGAAAATTTGGGCAACAAGGTCATCAGCTACTTGGTAGAAAGTCCTCCTCTGCAGCTAAAAGAAGGAAGCTTGATTAAAGCTGGGGTTGATAGCCGCCTTGATGAGCTCAGGAGTTATCAACAAGAGGATGAACAGTGGTTAGCCAATTTAGAGCTTAGCCAAAGAAAAAGATCTGGTATAGCAGCGCTCAAAGTTGGCTATAACAAAGCCTTTGGTTACTATTTGAGTATTCCACGCAGCAAAGCAAGCCAAGCGCCACCAGACTACATTAGAAAGCAAACCCTAGTCAATGAAGAGCGCTACATTACCCCAGAGCTAAAAGAAAGAGAAACTCGTATACTAACTTCTAAAGATGATCTCAATCGCCTAGAATACGATATTTTTGTTGAATTGAGAAACGAAGTAGCTCAAAGAGCTCAGCAAATCAGGATGATTGCTGCAAATATAGCCGCAGTTGACGTGCTATCTTCTCTAGCTGAAGTCGCTATCTATCAAGGCTACTGTTGCCCGGAGATTGTTGCTGGGCGAACCATAGAAATAGTTGATGGCAGACATCCTGTGGTTGAAAAAATATTGAGTACGGGATTTTTTGTACCGAATTCTACCTATCTTGGAGGGCAGTTATCTCCTGATCTGATAATTCTTACTGGACCTAATGCCAGTGGCAAGAGTTGTTATCTTAGGCAGGTAGGATTGATACAACTTTTAGCTCAGATAGGAGGTTTTGTACCAGCTAGATCAGCTAAGCTTTCAATCTGTGATCGGATTTTTACCAGAGTTGGAGCGGTTGATGATTTAGCAACTGGGCAGTCTACCTTCATGGTGGAGATGAATGAAACGGCTAATATTCTCAATCATGCCAGTGATCGATCTTTAGTGCTTCTAGATGAAATTGGCAGAGGTACTGCCACTTTTGATGGACTTTCAATTGCCTGGTCTGTTGCTGAATACTTAGCAAGGGACATTCAATGTCGCACTATCTTTGCCACTCATTATCATGAAATGAATGAACTAGCTTCGATCTTACCCAAGGTAGCTAATTACCAAGTTACCGTCCAAGAATTTCCCAATGAGATAGTTTTTCTTCATCTGGTGAGACCTGGAGGGGCTGATCGCTCTTATGGTATTGAAGCAGGTAGACTAGCAGGACTGCCACAAAGCGTAATTTCCAGAGCCAAAGAAGTTCTAAGTCAAATTGAAAAGCACAGCAAAATAGCAATTGGTCTGAGGACAAAAGATTAGAAAAATCAATCAACTATCAGCTTTAGTACTAAACCATTTGTCATAGAGTTTTTTGTAAGTTCCATTTTTTTGCAGCTTTAACAAAGAAATATCGATTGGTTTGCGATATTTACTGTTAAAAGGCATTAATATACCATAGTTTTCTTTTTGAAATACTGGACCTACAACTTCTACTTTGCCCTTACCTTCATGAGCAGCATAGTAAAGAAGCATAGGAGAATCAAGTACTACCGCATCTGCCTTGCCTTCTATAAGTTCTTCATAAGCTTGGTTAGGTTGTTTTACCTCATCTACAGTAATGTGATCATGGTCTATATATTCAGCTGTAGTACTACCATAAACCGTAGCAACTTTTTTCCCGATTAGATCATCTACTCCCTGAATACTTGACTTGAGTTGTTGCACTGTTAAAGAAGAGGTTATAGTTGCTGTGAAATAGGCAATAAAAAGAACACTAATAAACATCCAGAAAGTAGCTACAATTCTTCCAAGAGGACCTTTGGGCATTTCATCTGCCTGTGTTGCCAACGTAGATAAAGCCCACCAGCAGGCTTTAAAAATACCAGGGAAATAAGATTGACCATTGATAATTCCACCACTATGGCGTGATTCAACAAACCAAATAATATGTGCAGGGATCAAGATCAAAGCTAGCATCAATGCTACAATTTGCGGCAGAACTGGTGAGAAAATCCAAGATACAATAGTATCCCATAAGCTCATCTTGCTAGGCTGAGATAGTACTAATATTTGTAGTCCTGATTCAAAAATTGGTTGAGAAAAATCAAAGCTTTTATTTCGCTCTTCAGTAATTGAAATTGCAGCAATTGCCACATCATCTTTGCCTGATTTGACTGCGGCAAAAGTGTCCGGAATATTATCATATAGGGTGAATTTTGTAGGTATTTTCAAATCAGCACTGATGAGCTTCCAAAGTTCAATGCTAAAGCCAGTTAATTTTCCACCTTCTTGTATCACAAAAGGGGGCACAATTCTTGTGGCAACCTTAATTTCCGATGAAGGAGAGCTAGCAGCCAAGGATGAAGATGAAATTGCAGTAACTGACATCAGCAATGCAATGAGTAATGCTAATATTGAATATTTTTTAAAGCGCATTTTAGTTATTTAGATTGAAAAACTATCAACACAATAAAATTAAAGCATAAATACTTGATTAATTGACAAAAGTTTTGGAAAAGAAGTTCAAAACTATACATAGTAGATAATCCGGTTAATCTTTCCTTGGCTCGCGAGGAAAGGAGTGGTAATCTTTGGTACAAAGAAAACATCTATGAAAAAATTTGCTTATGTCAATAGCAACTCCGACAAAAGACAGTCCTGAAGGATGAGATCCGAGAAAAGCTCAACAACTGACTCAATATCCAAAATTTGGGTTAAGGAATAACAGTTCTCCCTGTCAAAAATATTATTTATTGGTTTGACTAACCTGCGGAATATGGGATCTAAACTTTCTTTTTCTTGAAATATCTTAAGCCTAAAAAAAGAGGAATACCCAAGATAAATCCTTGCTCAAGAGAGAATTCAAAAGGTACCGGAGTTAAGGTTGAAGAAACAATAGAATAGTCTTTGTTATCATATGTCTGGATGTATCTATCTACCGCTCCATAGTTACCATTGCTAGATCCTGCAAGATATAAAATACCTACACTATTGCCATCGGTATTCTCCCATGCCGTTCCATCGTAATTAAGGATAAATGGTGAAATTTTAGTACCATCCCATTGGAGAGTATTAGTGGCATCAGAATAATTACTAATTTGGGCAATGGTCTTTCCAAGAGCACCTAAATTCGATATTCCGGAGATAGAGGTGATGTTATATACTACATTGGTCTGATAAGAAGTACCATCTGTAGTAAGGCTACCAAAAGAAATATTACCATTATTATCAGTGATAGACCATTTCCAGCCTAAAGCAAAGGCTGGTCTGGTGGAAGCTAGTAGAAATCCCAATATTGTTAAGTATCTATACATTAGACTGAAGCTGGTATATTTGCATTTTTTTGATATGATTCAATGATCTCTCTTAGGTGATCTCCTTCAATTGTTTCCTGTTCAATTAAGATATCTACCAAGTGATCCATCAAGGGTCTATTATTTTCTAGAATTTTGCGGGCATTGTTGTAGCATTGCATTACAAGAGCGCGAATTTGCAAATCAATAGAGGCCGCAACATCTTCAGAATATTCACCCCTTCTATTGTCATAACCTAAAAAAGAATTATTATTATCATGCTCTAGGGCAACTAGACCTAAATCACTCATGCCCAGACGAGTTACCATATCACGTACCAGGGTAGTTACCTTTTCAATATCACTGAGTGCGCCTGTAGTGACCTCATCATGCCCAAATACTATCTCTTCAGCCACTCGGCCTCCTAAGGTTGCAGCAACTTGAGCCAGCAATTCAGATCTAGTAGTTAATCCCTGCTCATCACTAGGAGTAAACCAAGTCAAGCCTGCTGCCCTTCCTCTGGGAATCAGGGTAACCTTCTCTAGAGGTCTATGACCTGGATAAAGGCTACCGATAAGAGCATGGCCAATTTCATGATAGGCAATTAACCTCTTGCTTTTACTATCTACCAAGGGAGTACCTTCCATGCCAGCTACCACCCTGTCTATAGCATCATTAACTTCAACCATAGTGATAGCTTCTTTTCTTCTTCTACCGGTTAAGATAGCTGCCTCATTGAGTAAATTGGCTAGATCAGCTCCTGTAAAACCTGGAGTTCTGCGAGCTATCATCTCTAGAGAAATCTCAGGATCCATTTTTTTATTGCGGGCATGGACTTCTAGAATTTCTTTTCTACCATTGAAATCAGGATAATCAACTGTCACCTGTCTATCAAAACGACCAGGGCGTAAAAGAGCAACATCAAGCACATCAGGTCTATTGGTTGCGGCAATAACAATAATGCCAGTATTGCCTTCAAAACCATCCATTTCAGTTAACATCTGGTTGAGAGTTTGTTCTCTTTCATCGTTGCCACCACCATAGCCAACACCCCGTTGGCGGCCAACGGCATCTATTTCGTCAATAAATATCAAACAAGGTGCATTCTCTTTGGCTTTTTTGAAAAGGTCTCTGACCCTTGAAGCTCCAACTCCTACAAACATTTCCACAAATTCAGAACCGGAAATGCTGAAAAAAGGCACTCCAGCTTCCCCAGCAATTGCTTTGGCTAGTAAAGTTTTTCCCGTACCTGGCGGACCTATCAGAAGAACGCCTTTCGGGATTTTGGCACCGATTGCGGTGAATTTTTCGGGCTGTTTTAAAAAGGTTATTACCTCTTCTAATTCCTCTTTGGCTTCTTCAATTCCGGCTACATCTTGAAATGTGATTCCTGTTTTGGCTTCAATTTGAAATCTAGCTTTTGATTTGGCAAAGTTCATAGCCTGGCCTGAGGCATTAGCTGAGCGTTTGACAATCACCATCAAAAAACCAATCAAGAGGAACAAAAAGAGCAGATTGGTCAATAAACCATAGATTGCAGCGTTGTCTCCAGGTCGATTTACATCAAACTCGACATTTTTGCTGCGCAGTCTGGCAATCAGCTCTGGGTTACGCTCAAACAATGAAACTCTTTTTGGGGTACTCTGCCCTTTGAGGGTGACTAACGCCTTTTGATTAGATTCATCAATTTGTACTTTAACTACCTGTTCTTGGTTAATTTCTTGGATTAATTCACTATAAGATAAGCTGTTAGGGTTAGGCTTTGCCTGAACTTCTAAGGCTGTCAGAAAAGTCTGAGACAGAAGCAGCGCAGCAGATAGTATTTTCAACTTAAGCTTAGGTTGCTTTGATTTTGATCTCTTTAATACTAACTGAGAAATATTTTTCATCTGCCTGCTATGACCCATCTAACTAAGTAGCTTGATAGAACCATTGTAACTTCCCTAGTTCTGTAATGCCAACAAACAAAGGTGAGTTCGGGTTTTACTTAACCTCTAAGGGCTGTAAAAGTTGACCTACAAGAGTATTGGAAGTTGGTGCATCAATGCCGTATTTTTCAGGCCAACGATTCTTTGGTAGATAAAAGCTTCCAAAGATTTTGTCCATCCAAGGGAAAATCGCGGCATAATTTTTATCAATATATTCAGGACTGTCGTTGGTATGATGCCAATGGTGAAAGGCGGGAGTTGAGATTATCTTTTCTAGAAAGCCAAAACGCCAGCAGACATTGGCATGAATAACGAAGCTCCAAACAGTGCCAAACAAGGTATAAAATATTGGCACCATATCAACTTCATTAGCGCTAGGCTGGGCCAAGCCCAATAAATATATGGGGATTAAACCGCATATGCGGGTGAAAAACATATCTAGAGGATGGGCGCGGGTGTTGACTAGCCAATCCATCTCAGTTGCACTGTGGTGAATGGAATGAAAGCGCCAAAGAAAAGGAATTTCATGTGACCAGCGATGACCCCAATATGTACCAAATTCTCCTACAACCAAGGTCAACAATAGTCTCCTTTTGACTGGCATATTTGCCATCCAAACATAAAAATCACTATGTAAAAAACTATGTAAAAAATAAGCCAGCAGAGAAATTGGTACTACCAAAAGAAGCTTAGGTAAGAGACTATTGATAAAGTAATAGGCTAGATCTATAAAAAATTCATTGCGCAAAATTTTCTGTTTATGCTGAGAAAAAAGCCTTTCTATTGGTATAAAAAAAGCCATCAACAGCACCAACCAAATACTCAATCTGAGGATATCTACGATATACTGTTGCATTTTTTAACAAATATAATAAGTTGATAAAAAAAGGGAGCAAATACTCCCTTATATAGATCGAAATGAATCAAACTCTAGTTCTTCTTAGTCAACTTCGTTCTTAAAACAGCGCCTAAACCTAGGGCGGCTACAGCGCCAATGTATACTGGAGCTTCAGGTACAGAAGCAGCAGTAACAGTAACACCATCTAACAAAGCCATAGGTGGCTGACCAATGGGACCGCCAGTAGCTAAAAATTTGAGTGTTTCATCAGTTCTGTTAGCTGTAAATGTAAAGCTTGCTTGTTTCCAGCCAGTAAAACCTTTTCCTTCATTATTTAAAATAGGGGTAGATCTATAATTAAGACCCCAACTAACTTGTAAGCTAGTGCTAGTAGCCATATCATATGGTACTCCATTTACTGGATCTGCGCCTTCTTGTTGGGCTCCAGCATAGTAAAAAGAAACAGTATAGTCTTGTCCTACTGTTAGCCCGCTGAGGACTTGAGAAATTGAAGAAGGACCAGGACCGACTGCTCCTGGTACTTGAGAATCTGCATCTAAAGCAGCAAAGTTTCCACCAGCAGGACTGGTAGTTAAGCCATTGTTAGATCCATCTGCAGGACCCCAAAGCACGGTTGAATCACCAAAGTGATTAGGCGCTCCTGATGTATCAGCAGATCCTGGAGTATATAGCAAATTGAAGCCAGTATAAGTCCAACCTGTAGCATCTACGTTATAACCTAATTCTCCAGAAGCTGTGCCAGTATAGGTACTAAAATCGCCATTTTGTATATAGGCTGCTCTAGCTCCAGCGGCAAGACTAGAAATAGACATAGCAGAAAGAGTGATAACCGCTAATTTACGAGATAGTTGTTTGTTTAGCATCAAGAAAACCTATTTTTGATCTTTTTTTGTTTTGGTCGTTCAACCTTACTTAAATTGAAAAACTGATCTGTTTTTCCGCACCAAAGATGTTACAAAAATTAAACAAGAACATGAGATAAGACCAATTTATCTCATTTAGACTCGGCTAATATTATTCTCTAGACGGACAAGAAGCTATTTTGTAATGGATATTGAATTTTACAAAAAAGCAACTTGAGAAACATTATAGCCTAGATAATGGCGAATGTCTATATTTCTAGAATTTTTTGCAAATTTTAAAAAAAGAGACCCCCCATACTAGGAGAGTCTATTTTTACTCAATTAGTTAAAAGCGATTATTTTTTCCTATTCATTTTGCTTCTGAGAACAGAGCCTAACCCTAGGGCTACTACTCCACCAATGTATACTGGAGCTTCAGGTACAGAATTGACAGTAACTCCATCTAACAGGGCAAAAGGTGGGACGCCATCAGGAGTGCCATTAGCCAAGAACTTTAGGACTTGAGTTGTATTAGTAGCTGTAAATTTAAAAGTTTTTTGCTCCCAAGGATGAAAGCCAGCATTGGGAACGTTTACAACAGGGGTTGATTGAGTTTCACCTCCAAAACTAACAATCAATTGGTCAGTAGTATCTCCAGGGAAGCCAAATTGTTGGCCAGCTGCCCACCAAAATGACACAGCATACTCTTGTCCTACTATCAAATCAGATACAGTTTGGGAGATAGATGCAGGACCAGGCCCAATGCCGGCAGCGGAAGTACCATCTAGAGCTATATAGTTTCCACCAACAGGACTAGTAGCAGTTAAGCCATTGTTATGGCCATTTCCAGGTCCATAAAGTTGGATTGTGCCGGGATATTGAGTAGCAGCTCCTGTTGTATCAGCTGATCCAGGAGTGTAGACCAGATTTAAACCAACAACCGGATCCCAACCTGTAGCACTGACACCATTATAACCTAGTTCACCAGGAACAGTGCCTGTAGTACTTTCAAAGTTGCCGTTTACAAAATTTACAGCTTTAGCTGCTGAGGCAAAGCTGGAAACAGAAAGGGCTGATACAGCCAAGATTGCTAATTTACGAGAGAGTTGTTTGTTTAACATTGTAAAGACGTCTTGTTTGTTTTTTTAGCTTTCTACAGCTAATTAAATTAAAGGTCTCATTTAGTTGAATTTGTCAATATTGTTACAAGAATTAACGAAAAAGACTTAATTAAAATCTCTCATGAAATCATATTAAAGCTGTTTTCTGTCAAATCTTAAGCCGAAGTAGGCAATAAGCTGTTGATTCCAACAAAAGAGAAAAATTTAAGTAAATAAATATTTCTCTTTGTATAACAAGCTTAAACTCTTTAATTATTTATATATAAATCTTAATATTTATTCTACTCAATTGCCAAGATAAATTCCCAAAGCTCTGGCTACTTGAACTATAAATCCATCTGGATCTACTGGAGAAGCGCAGGCGCTGTGAGATTTGGCAGCTTTTAGCTCGCTCATCACTTCAGCTAAAGGTCGATCACGTATCTGTCCTTCTTGCAAGATGACCATGCGTTGAAAATTGTCCTTCTCTCTTGCTATTACCTCTATAGCTTTGATACCAAAAGCAGTAGCCAACAGACGATCACTGGCAGTAGGTCGATTGCTGCGTGTGAGATGGCCTAAGATTGTAACCCTGATCTCTATCTTTTCACCTAGACCGTAAAATCCCGTAGCGCCAGTACTGTTGTGCAGATGGCTATATTGCTGAAGTTGTCTTTTAAGATATTCAGCGCTTGGTTCATCTTGAGATTCACCCTGGACACCTTCAGCTACTACTATGAGTGCAAACTTGCGCTTATGTTGACGAATATGCGCGATTTTCAGGCAAGTCTCGCTGACTATACGCTCATTGATCACAGGGACCAACTCAGGTAGCAAAATCACATCGGCCCCACCAGCTATTCCAGCGCTAAGAGCCAGATGTCCAGCGTCTCTGCCCATAACTTGAACTAGCATAATGCGATCATGGCTAGCTGCAGTAAAAGTGAGGTTGTAAAGAGCATCTGAGACAACTTCAACAGCAGTATCAAACCCTACTACTCTTTCGGTTCCAGGTACATCATTATCAATAGTCTTAGGAATAGCTACCAGATTCCAATTGCCTTTTTGGGCCAATTCAGAAATGATCTCCAAGCTACCATCTCCACCAATGGCAATCAACACATCTAGCTGTATTTTTTGATAGCCTTGGCAGATTAGCTCATCTTCTTGAGGTTCTCTTTGTTTTTTCCCTCGACAGCCCAAAACGCTCCCACTGAGAAAAAGCAAAACGCCCATTCCTTTTTGGCCGGGAATATCAAAACTATGCTCATCAATCCTCATATCTTCAGGATCAATGCGTCCAAGAGCTACATCAATAAAACCATCAGTCCCATTAGCTATCCCATAGACAGTCCAATTCAAACTACCGGCATATTTAAGTACGGCATAGAGTATGGCATTGAGTCCAGGACAATCTCCACCGCTTGTTAAGATACCGACTCTTTTTTTGCTCATTTATACCTTAGTATTCTTTAACGATACATTTAAGATTTTTTAAGACAAATTCAGCCTTTTGTTGAGAATCTTGACCTAGGGTATTGATAATAACCTCTCTTTGATAACTACCGACTGTGGTTTTTAAGGTATATTGAGCAGCTTGGCTTTTGTGTACTCCATCAGAGAGGGTTTGTTGTCCCTGTTCGATTAAAAGATCTGTTGGTTTGCCGCAGAATTGGTAGTTGAGATTTTTTTGTGAAATTGCTTGAAACTGACTATCAGAAAAACTATTTGGGTTTAAATTTTCAGCTTGAGTAGGAGGAATTTTAGAGATAATGATTTTTACTTCAGGATTATCGGTATTAGGCAAGTTGTTCAAACTGGAGACTACAGCTATTTGCCCGCCGCCAACATTGATACCATATACTCCCTTAGATCCGCCTGGAATTTTATAGTCAATAAGGCTTTGAGCTATAGTCTCAGAGCGAATGGGATCTAAATTGTTATTGAGATATTTCATGGCTAAATGTGAAGCTGCGGCCAAGCTCAGTCCAACGGCTCCCAAACTGATGCCGATTGTCTCCCAAATACTTACTGAATATCTTGTAGAAGAATTAGCCATTATTTTAATGCCAACTGGAAGTAGTAAGGTCAATACCTAAAAATTTGTCAAAAAAGCGACTGCGCCAGATGGCACGTAGAATCAATGCCCATTCAAGGCCTACTAGTCCAATAAAAAGATAGCTCATAGGACTAAGAGGTGACAATTCAAAAAAGCGTCTAAACGGGCCAATTGATACCCCCAAAAAATAGATCACAAGCAAAACTCCAGACATAATGCTATAGCGCCAATCCCCATCAAGGGGCTCTCCAGCAACCCAAGCTGTAGTTGGTGGCTTGAGAAAAGGAATCAATAAAAGCTCTCCTACAATGAGTATGCATACTAGAGCGCTACGAGGAATCGAATGATCTATATTGGCTAAGCTAGCTGTAGCTGGTAGATCCAAAATTGCTACTACTAAAAAGGTCAAGTAAACTAATAAAGAAACCAAAGTCAAAGTGATAGATGAGGGCAAGACAAAATTGAGCGTAGCAGGAATCAAGCTTCTGTTACTTCTAGCTCCCGGTTTAGCCCAAAGGGGAATCAACATGGTGGGAAAACCTATCCCAATCAAGGTAACTACTGCGCTTTGTTTATTTTGTAGTGGGAATCCTTCAGTTACTAAGCCGGTAGCAAATATCAATAAAGTAATACAGACAATCCTGACTAGAAAGAGCTTCATCACATCCAAGATGGCATTGCGAATTCTCTGTCCCTCTAAAAATGTATGGGGAAGTGAGCCAAAGGAATCTTTAAGCAAAACAATATCAGCTACGCTTCTAGTTGCCTTAGAGCCACTTTCCATAGAAATAGCTAGATCTGCTTGTTTGAGTGAGGGTATGTCATTGACCCCATCGCCAATCATTGCCACATGATTACCATTGCTACGTAAACTCTTTACTAGTTTAGCTTTTTGTTCAGGTGTGATCCTGCCAAAAATAGTATAATTTTGGGCAGCTTGGTCAAACTGGGAATCCTCCAATTCTGCTAATTGCGGGCCAGAAATTGCTTGAATGTCCGATCCTAAACCTGCCTGTTTGGCAATGGCAGCCACTGTTGTGGGATTATCTCCGGAAATCACCTTGATCACGATACCAGCTTGCGTAAAACCTGCAAGGGTTTCTTTGACTTGGGGCCTGAGTTGATCGCTAAAGCAAACTAAGCCTAATGGCTCAAGATCAGATGGTAATTGAGGTGAATTTTCCAATAGAGTTTGATTACTTCTGGACATTAATAATACTCTTAAACCCTCTTGGGTAGAATCATTAATCCAATTTTTGGCCTTAGGTTCTAAATTTAATGACTTTCCTAATATCTCAGGAGCTCCTAGGTAGTAACTAGTCGAATCATCAGCAAAAGCTAAGGCGCTCCATTTGCGCGCAGAGGTAAAAGCAATCTCTTGGCTCAATTGTCTGGGAGAGGTTGGATAGGCCAGTTGAATAGCTTCACTAGTCTTGTTCGGAGTTTTGGTGCTGGCATTGTAATCAGCAAGCAGCCCAATCAACTGCTCTGGAGAGATTGTCAGGGGATAGATGCTATCTAGCTTGATTGTATTGGCAGTCAGGGTCCCTGTTTTATCTAGGCATAGTATATTAATATCGCTTAATGATTCCACAGCATTAGCCTGTTGGATCAAGACATCTTGTCCGAGCATCCTGACAGCCCCAAGTCCGTAAGATAGAGTGATAGCCAAAAGCAAGCCAGCTGGAACCAATCCGGCTACAACTGCCGCTTTTTGAACGACATCATTAAGTGAAAGATTAAGGCTTAAAAAACTGATAGCCACCAAAATCCACAAAAAACAAGCCAGCAGAATAAAAATACGAATTAAAAGATTGATCTCCTTTTGCAGGGAAGTTAGAACCCGACGGAAAGTACGAGCGCTAGCCATCAATCGGTAGGCTACAGTCTCTATGCCTACTTTTTGGGCTTGATAGTGAGCTAGCCCGCTGACGCAAAAAGTACCAGAATATAATTGATCACCGGCTTTTTTGGGAATCAAGTCTGATTCTCCTGTCAGGAGAGATTCATCTACCTCAATCTTGCCTTGGCCTACAATTTCTCCATCTACTACAATTTGGTCCCCGGCTCGCACTGTTAAGATATCATCCAAGACTATTAAATTGGGGTCGATGTTGATTTCCTGACCATCACGTACTACAGTGGCAGTAGGACGATTCAAAAGAGCAATGCGATCTAACTTTTGTTTAGCCCAGATCTCTTGATAAATATTGACCAGCACTCCCCCAAAAATGACAATTACAACTAACACTCCATCGCTGATTCGCCCTAGGCGGATCATCACTAGTGAGATGAGAAAGAAAACCCCATTGACAAAAGTAAAAAGGTTTTCTGAAAGAATCTGACGATATGAGCGGCTCGATTGCAAATGTGTATTATTGTCCTGTCCAGCTGCGCGGCGCTCTGCTACTTCTTGCGAGGTAAGACCTGAATTTACAGAAAAATTAGAATCATAGGACATATGACTTGTATATGGTATTGCTAGGATAAGATCAACTCTAGCTTACCTTGAATTTTCAGCATCAAGTTGATTCCAAACATTTTGCATCAATTCATCTAGCCCTACTCTAGTAACAGCCGAAATGGTTAAAATTTGCCCTTTAATAATTTTGTTAAGTTCTTGCCGGAGATTTTCAAGATCTAGCTCTTGAACTGCATCAATTTTATTGAGAACTACAATTTGAGGTTTTTGCTCTAAACCTCTTCCATAGGATTTGAGCTCTTCTAAGATTATCTTGAAATCTTGCAGGGGATTTTCTGCTGTCAAGTCAACTAAGTGAACAAGTAAGCGAGTTCTTTCGATATGTCGCAAAAAATCATGCCCTAAGCCTACTCCTTGGTGGGCCCCTTCAATCAACCCAGGAATATCGGCAAAGACTGTACCATCACCGCTTGGTTTGCGGACAACCCCCAAATTTGGCACAAGGGTTGTAAAAGGATAGTTGGCTATTTTTGGTCTGGCCGAAGAGAGCGCTGCAATCAAAGTAGATTTACCAGCATTGGGCAGGCCAATGATCCCAACTTCTGCCAGTAATTTTAATTCCAATCGCAGATTGCGCACATCTCCTTCAAGTCCAGGTAGAGCATATTCAGGAGCTCGGTTGCGATTGCTTAGAAAATGCTGATTACCCAGACCACCTTTACCACCCTTGGCAGCGCAGAAGCTCTGTCCATTTTCAATCAAATCTGCCAAAACTTCTTCAGTATCAGCATCATAAACCATAGTTCCACAGGGGACTTTGATGGATCGGTCTTCTCCATTGGCTCCAGTACAGTTGCTGGGACCACCTCTTTTACCATCATCGGCTTTAAAAGAGCGGGCATATTGAAAATCCAATAATGTCTGTAAATTTTCAACTGCGATCAAATTGACCGAGCCACCCTTGCCTCCATTGCCACCTGAAGGGCCGCCCGCTGGAACATACTTTTCGCGGCGAAAAGCAACTATGCCATCGCCCCCTTTGCCTGCTCTGACTTCGATTGTGGCTTGATCAATGAACTGCATTTATTGTATGTATTCGGTTATATCTTCATGGCATTCGTCAGCTAGATAGGAAAGAGATCTAAAGCGAAGTCCTACTAATTGATCATAGAGAGGATTCAATTTACACATTGGTGGAATATGAACTATTTTATGTCCAAAAAGTGTAACATCTCTCTCAAAAGGACATTGAGCCGGGATCATCTTACAGAGGAAACGAGCTAAACGAGGATCTTTGACTTCAACTTGATCTAACCATTCCTTAACTGGGTTCAACAGACTATGGTCAACAACACCATTTACTAATTCTCCATTGGGATCATCTGGGTGTGGTTTACAGAGTGTCTCTTCTAATGATGATAGGGCTTCCACTTTTAGATCTAATGCCTCACTAAATTCATGAATCAGTTTAAATTCTTGCACGGAGTAAATTCCATCTGCTATGGCTACCATAACAGCAGTTCTGATGAATTGTTCAGCCAAGTTTGGATCATCACCTAGACCTGCGCGCAGTTGTTTGGGTGATATTGAATTTTGGATACTTGATTTGGACTTTCCGATACTAGAAGCTATGATTGCTTGTTCTTGTTCTCCAAAATCCCCATCGGCCCAAGCTACGCTCAAAAGTCCAGATAGCCATGCATCAATTTGTTGTTGGGTATATTGGTTTTGGGTCATACTCTTTATATTTTTAAACCATAACACTAGTGATTTTATGTGCTCATTTTAACAGCTTGGAAAAAGCATTTACTCCTTCTTGTGGTCCTGCTGGATGATCCATGATACCCGTACCAGCATTGAGAATTACATCAATACCATAATCTGCTAAAGCTTGAGGGACTATAGCAGGGCGTATGCCCGCTGAAGGTACTGGAAAAATATTTCTAGAGCGCAAAATATCACGGATTTCTTGCTCTTGGTGAGCTTTGAGTTGTAAATTCCCATAAGATGAGGGCAACAAGACAGCATCGGCCCCTGCGTGGGCCATGAGAGTTCCTAGCACCACCTCATAACTTAAGCCATAATCAGGTGAACCACAAATTGCCCCAGCTAGGGCTGGATGGGCAAATATGGGAACTTGGATTTCACTATCGTTAGCTAAAGCTTCTAAAACAGAAAAACCATAGCTCAAAACATTTAGCAAAAGAGCATTGGCACCATTTTTGACCAGTAGTCTGGCCCTTTCAAGTAAAACATCAGCCCGCCCTGTCACATTGACTGCGTAGAGAAGTGTTTTTCCTGTTTGTTGTTGATATTGATCAATTACGTGAGTGCAAGCTTTCAATCTCTCTAATGTAGGAGCGCTGGGTAAATCACCAAGTAATTCTTCATCTTTGATAATATCCAGACCAGCTGAGGCTACTTCTTGCAGAATCGTGGCATGCTCACTGGCACTTAGTCCCAAAGCGGGTTTAAAAATTGACATCACTAATGGGCGATCCCATACTCCCAACTTTTGACGGATACCAGTTATCCCGAATTTGGGACTAGTTCCGTAGCCCTCAGGTAACTTGACTTGGATCACCTTGGCAGTGCCAGCCATAGAATATTTCCCAAAGATCATGGTCAAAAGACTAGCAATGTCGTTCTCAGTGTTATTTAGGGGAAATTTAATTCTGGCAACTTGAGAGCCGTTTTCTAGCCTATCGAGACTGACTACTTGGCCTAGATGCTCTTTGAAGCAATCCTCTTTATGAACATATTTAGCAGACCAAGTGCCGGCAGTCTGTCCAATGGCAATCATCTCTGCCTGTTTGGCTCCATCGCTTTGGCTAGGAAAAAGATAGTCAACTTCTATGCTCATACTCTATTTAGAGATTAATTGAGGAAAGCGAATTACGGTATTGGTGTATATAGGGGACCAACCTTCAGTATTGGTAAAATATCGGACAGCTTTTACTTTATTGCTGTCGCTCAGATGAAACCAATGTTCGGTAAATTTAGGAACATTGATATATTCTCCAGCTTGGACTGTTAATTCACCTTGGCTACCATCGGGAAAAACAAAGCCAAATACTCCTTCACCATCAATGATATAGCGTACCTCGTCATCGGCATGGGTATGGCAGCGGGCAAATTTTTCCAATAGGACAGAAAGCCCCGAAAGCGATGGGTGTAGTACGATTAAATCACGACTTTGATAACCTAAATCTCTTGTAAGTTGCTCAAAATAGAAATCTATAGACTTCAATAGTTCTTCTTTTTCTTGAGGTTCTAACGATTCTTGAGATAGAAGATCAGCTCTGGCTTGATCGAGCGGCCAGTGATTGAGTTGGACTTTCAGTTTAGCTAGAAAAGGTTCTATGTCCTCTAATTGAGTATAAATATCACCGTTTTCTAGAGTAAGAACAGCCATAGAACTTCACCTCGACTTTTGGCTAAAGTTATATTTTCATTATAATTCAAATTACTCATGGCTGAATTATCGACAATATCTCTATACTACTTACTTTTTGTTAAATAAGAATACACCATCTTTTTGGTAATCTAGTTTCAAGTTTGACTCATTTTGAACTCTAGTGATTAAATTAGAAATTTTCTCAGGTGAGCTCAGCCAACCTGGATGGCGTTGGTTAAGCAAGATATGATCAAACTTTTCTAGATTATCCAGTTTAGATTCATCCAAAGCCATATAAATCTCTTTTCTTTGAGATAGATGAGCAACTGTTTCAGGCCAAGTTAGCACAGACCCATTATCTTTAATCCTGGAGATAGATTCAGTAGTAGCTTGCCAAGAATCTAGGCTATTTAAATAATTTCCAGTAAAATACAAGTACTTAGCAAAAATCAAAAAGCAGATCAAAGACCAGATCCTGGCGTATTTGCCCTTGTCATAAACCACCGCTGCTATAACCATTAGCATCAAAAAAGGTAGTATAACAAGACTATAATGATGAGTTAAATCTTTTTGCGGTTGATAATCAGTAATTAAATTTAATACCAATGTAGGAATAGCTGGTAACAAATACCAAAGCGATTTAAAAGAAAAAGCCCAGATTACTGGCAATATAAGAAATATGAGATATTCTAAATTTTCTTTAATAAAAATATGTCCCAGAATTAACCAAGGTTTAAAAATAATATTACTTGATACTTGAGAAACTGAACTACCTAGAAAACTATAACGATGAACCCCAGCAGCTTCACCATGGCTATAAAAGGGAATAATTATTCCAGTGGCAATCATAAACCAGATTAAGCCAGATATAATAGCTAGAAAACCATAGCTTCTTTTTTTTTCTACAAGCAACAGCCATAGACCTAAAGCAATTACAGTGAGTGAGAAAATCTCCTTGCAACCCAATATAAATAAAATAGAAAGAATAAAACCCAAAATATTATTTTTCTTAGCTGTTAAAACCGCTGTAAATAACAATGGTAAAGCTAAAACATCGGGATGAAAATCAAATAAATTAATATTGAATATTGCTGGATATAGTAAATATATTAGTGCTACAGTGATACACTGCCTCTCTGATAGACCATTTAGCTTTGATAATTGCCACAGAGGTAATACTGCTATAGATAGAGCCAACGATTGAATAAATAAAAGCCAATAGACACTTGGATAGATTTTATAGGGAATAGCCAGTAAATATAAGATCCAGGCAGCATGATCTCCTAAGATATGAAAGCCCATCAAAGAGGAAATAGGTACCTCTCTTTGGCTGATGAGATAGACAGCTTGATCAAAAATCCCCAAATCATAGGCACCTGATTTGAATAAAATATGCCTCAGACTACTAAAAAAAAATAAGACTACAGTTGCTATAGCTGCGATCTGATAGGATGGTTTGGATAAAACTTTTGGCATCAAAAATAACTTTTAGAAAATGAATATTCGTATTGGTAATGGTTATGATATCCACCGGCTAGTACCCGAGCGTCCTCTAATATTGGGAGGATTGACCATTGAACATTCCCTTGGTCTGTTGGGACATAGCGATGCTGATGTATTGACTCATGCCATTATGGACTCACTGCTAGGCGCTTTGAGTTTAGGGGATATTGGGCATTATTTTCCCCCAAGCGATCCGCAATGGTCGGGCGCTGATAGTATCAAATTGCTCAAGGAAGTATATCACATAGTAAAAACCAGAGGATGGAGAATCGGCAATATTGATACAGTAATAGTAGCAGAAAGACCCAAATTGAAACCCCATATTAATTTAATGAGGCAAAATCTAGCCAAAGCCCTGGAAATTGAAACTGAACAAGTTAGTGTCAAAGCCACCACTAATGAACAACTTGGACCTACTGGTAGAGAAGAAGGTATAGCATCCTATGCTGTAGTAGTGTTATTGCAGAGCTAAATTCTGCTAGAGTAATTGGTAGGAGCAGATTTAAAGATGAGAGCAGACGCCACACTCAATCAGCTAAAAGCTTATTTTGGATCAGATCATTTACCCTCAAGTTACGAGGTGTATTTTAAAAATACCCTGGTAGCCCTTTGCCATGCCTTAGAAGATCATATTCTTCAGCAAGAAGGCGACCCTCTGGTTATCGCTACATTTCAGCAAGGTAAATGGTACCAGCAAGAGGCCAAAAGATATGCTCAGATTGTCCAAAAAAGTGGCAAAGTAGTTATTGCATCAACTTTCGATAGTGGTTTTGCCAGTATTAGCTCTGATGATACATCTAACGTTTCCTTGGTGGAATTTGCCAACGATAATGTTTTAACCAATGAGTGGAACTTAATCATCATAGATACTAACTACGCAGCAGCTGTCTTGACCTATGAACTTTTACCTGCTGAGTACAACGACGAAACTATTGCGAAGATTGATACCGAGCGCAAATTCTATGGTCTTTGGACTTTTGATCGAGCTATAGTTGACAAATCGGCAAGTATTTTGATTGATAATTTTGCAAAATTAGATAGTTCTTTGGCTCAAGAAGTAGCCCATTACCAGCAACAAATAAACCAGAACTTATCACCTTTGGCGGCTGATTTGACTGGAGTGGTTGCTAGAATTGTCAGTTATCTGCAAACTAGTCAAGAGCAATTGATAACCCTTAATCGTCAGGCTCAAGAATTAGTAAAACTAGAAGGTCAAGCCCTCAAATTAAACCGCAACCTTAAAGCCAATAAATTACAGGCTTTTTTGAGAATGGCCCAGAAAGTCGATCAAAGGGATATAGCTAATCCCGTTGCTTCTTTACAAGTAGCAGCGCTTTCTGAAACCCTAGGTCAAATTATAGATTTATCTACTCTCCAATTGAGAAGATTGAAATTGGCTGGCTTGCTCTTTAGAGTAGGATTAGCCGAGGCTCCAATAGAAGTCTTTACCAATCGAGCAAGTGAGCTCAAGGAGAAAGATTTAGCCTTTTGGCGCAATAGAGCAATTCTTAGCTCTCAGTTATTAGGAGCAATGCCTGAATTAGAAAGTATTACCAAAATTGTTCTGCATCAATTAGAATATTGGGACGGTAGCGGTCAGCCTCAACAATTAAAAGAAGAAGAAATCCCTATAGAATCGCGCATTTTGGGGCTGGCTATTTATTTTCAAGAGCTCACCCAAACTAGAGGAACCCGCGAGGCTTTAACTCCCTTGCAAGCACTAGAAAAATGCAATCAACTTAGCGGTATTAGATTTGATCCCAGTTTGCTTGGGCATTTAGATACTTTTATTCGCCTAAGTGAAATGGGAATGGTCAAATTACCAGATCATCCCAGCCATGTCCCGCCCATCTGGTTAGAGGATGATGATCATCGCACAAAGGTTTAAATGAAATTCAATGAAAGAACTGGATTTAGGAGCGATTATTCGAGGACAGATAAAGGATTTAGCTGGCATTAACCTAAATGGCTGCAATCTCAGTGGGGCCGATTTAAGCGGGGCCGATTTAAGAGAAGCTTCTCTAAGAGCAAATTTGCGCGGTGCCAACCTCAATGGCGCCGATCTCACAGGAGCTGACCTTCGCAACGCAGATCTTCGCGGGGCAACCTTTTTAGAAGCTCAAACTTCAAGAATCTCATTAGCTGGATCTTTTTTGGCAGGGGCCATCTTGACCCGCTTAGATCTAGATGGAGTAGATCTAAAAGGAGCAGACTTAAGAGGATGTAATCTTATATCTAGTCATTTGTCACAAGCAGATCTAAGATCTGCCAACTTAGCTGGAGCAGATTTGAGCTACGCTGACCTAGAAGAAGCTGATTTAACTAGTGCTATTCTACGAGGTACTAATTTAACTGGAGTCAACCTCTTGTGCGCCCAATTAGAAGCAGCTATAGTAGATGGGATTATCACTGAGAAGACTTGTTTGGAAGGTACTTCCCTAAGTTAAAGTTTTATGAAGTTTAAAGAGATAGTAGAGAAACTTGCCAGTGATGTTAAAGATTACAATATCTTGAGTGATCCCGAACTTTCTCAAGTCGCATCTTTAGAAGAAGCAACCATAGGGGCTATCACCTACATAGAAGGGCCCAGATTTGCCCACCTATTAGAGACGACTGCCGCTAGTGCCATAATTTTGCCCGCAGATGCCTCCCTAACCGATAGGGCAACTAATTCTGGACTTGCTTGGTTGACCACTGATAATCCTCGATTATTCTTCGCTCAAACGATCAGTTTATTTTATAAGCCCTTTCGACCTGTTGGCTCGATTCATCCTACTGCTGTAATTTCTGAAGATGTAGTTTTAGGTAAAGATGTGGCAATAGGCGCCCATGTAGTGATCAATTCTCATGTCCAAATTGGCGATGGGGTCTGTATTCACCCCAATGTAGTCATTTATCCTGAGGTAACTGTAGGAGATAGAACCACCCTCCATGCTAACTGCACTATACATGAGAGAACTATAGTAGGCGCCGACTGTGTCATCCATTCAGGGGCAGTGATTGGCTCTGAGGGTTTTGGTTTTGTGCCAACCAAAGAGGGATGGTACAAAATGGAACAATCTGGTTTTACCGTCTTGGAAGATGGAGTAGAAGTTGGCTGCAATAGTACCATAGATCGCCCAGCAGTAGGAAGAACTCTCATTAAAAGCCAAACCAAGCTAGATAATATGGTCCATATTGCCCATGGTTGTACTGTCGGTAGTGGTTGCGCCTTGGCAGCGCAAGTTGGCTTAGCTGGTGGTGTTGAAATTGGCGATAGAGTGATCCTTGCAGGACAAGTAGGAGTGGCTAACCAGGTGAAAATTGGCAAAGGAGTGATAGTTTCTGCCCAAAGTGGTGTGCATAGTGATGTAGAAGCTGGTCAAGTAATCTCTGGTAGTCCAGCGGTACCCAACAAACTCTATCTCAAGGTTTCTGCTATCTATAAACGTCTTCCGGAAATGTACCAGCTTTTTAAAGAGATAGCAAAATAACTAGATATCTTGGCTTCGGGATAATTTAATACCCAAAATAACCCCTAATATTCCTACAACAATACTCCCAAACCAATAGTTAAAAGCGAGCTGGAAGTTCTGCTGTTCAATAAAAATTGTTGTTTCCAAACTATAACCAGAAAAAGTAGTGAAAGCTCCGCAAAACCCAGTTACTAATAGCAAACGTTTCTCTGGTGAAAGCCTTTCAACTTTGCCAATATTAGGAGTTAGTAGAAAACCAATTAAAATGCAGCCAGTAAAATTGATCATAAAGGTGGCTAAAAAGCCATAATCTTTGCCTAGTGAATTTTTAATGAACTCAGTAAAATAATAACGAGCAAGCGCGCCAGCTGTAGCACCATAGGATATTGCCAATGCAGTTCTAATTGCGTTAATCATCAAAAATTCTCTACTTATTTAATCAATAAATTGGCAAGAAAACTACCCAGGTAAACTGCCATAACCCCCAAAATACTACTACCAAGCCAATAAAGGACAGTCGCTGCTACTTTATTTTTACGCCAGAGAAAAAGTGTTTCCCACTCGTAGGTAGAAAAAGTAGTATAAGAGCCCAAAAATCCTATTTTGATTAATAGCTCTAATTCTTTGGTATAGCTAAAAATACCGCTAGAAATAGTAACGAAAAATCCTAATAACAAAGATCCTGAAATATTTATTATAAAAGTGCCATAGGGAAATTTTTCTCCCCAGTTTCTCTTGCTATATTCAGTAATATAAAAACGGCTCAAAGCGCCAGTAATAGCCCCAAACGTTATTACTAGCGGATAGGTTAAAACAGTAGAATCCATTATTGCTCAGATTTACAAAGTTTGCTAATTTAATTTATACTTGAGTTTATCTGGAGTTTTTGTATGTTGGAATCAGATAATAAGGGTTGGCTAAAATCAACTCTACAAATCAAAGGATCGGTAGTGCCTATAATTTTAGAGCGCTCAATTTATTTTGCCCTCTTTGGTCTATTAATTTCTACTTTATATTTTTATAAAATACCAGTAGCACAGCCAGTTTTAGGAAATGTTATCCCCAGCATTGTACTTGGTCTTTTGTTGGTTTTTCGCACAAATACATCTTATGATCGTTTCTGGGAGGGTAGAAGGTTCTGGGGAGGAACATCAGTCACTATTAGTAATCTTACCTGGCAAATTTGGGCCGCAGTAGATGATAAAACCAATGAAGGTAAAGAGAGAAAAATCAAAGCTATTCGCTTACTACCGGCTCTAGCTATAGCTAAAAAGCTTTATCTGCGCAATGAGAAACCTAACGAGCAATTAGCCAAGTGGCTCTCAATAGAACAATACGAAAAACTAAAAGATATAAACAACTTCCCATTGGAGATTACTTACTGGATAGGAGAAGCCTTGCAAGATGAGTACAGAAGAGGCGCTCTAACTTTAAGCCAGTTAGCTAATATGCAACATACAATTCAAGATTATCAAGCTTCAGTCAATGGTTGTGTGCGCATATTAAAAACTCCCATACCCAAAGCCTATTCAATCCACCTTAAACAATTAGTTGCTATATATTGCCTAGTTTTACCTTTTCAATTTGTTAAAGATCTAGGCTGGTTTACAGGCGCTTTTGTTGGGCTTGTCAGTTTTGCTCTTTTTGGTATTGAAGAAATTGGCTTGCAGATTGAAAATCCTTTTGGCTATGAACCTAATGATTTACCTCTAGATGAAATTTGTCTTACTATTGAAAAAAGTGTAGAAGAGTTCATCCAAAATCAAAGCTAGTGGGTTATTAGGTGTTTAAGTCAGATAGCGCAGAGTGGATTAAAACTACTTTTCAAATCAAGGGCTCTGTAGTACCAGTAATATTGGTTCGTTCAATTTGCTTTGCTCTATTTGGTCTATTAATTTCTACTCTATACTTTTATAATCTACCAGTAGCACAGCCAGTTTTAGGCAATGTAATCCCTAGTATCGTACTAGCTCTTTTGTTGGTTTTTCGCACTAATACAGCTTATGAGCGTTTTTGGGAAGGAAGAAAACTCTGGGCAGCTACAACCATTACCATTAACAATCTTATCTGGCAAATCTGGAGCAATATCAATACTCAAACCCCCCAAGAGAAAGAAAAAAAAGTTCAAGTTCTCCGCTTGCTGCCAGCTTTAGCTATTGCCAAGAAACTTTATCTAAGGCAAGAGTGCCCCAACCAAGAATTGGCAAAATGGCTCTCAGTAGACCAATATAAAAAGCTAAAAAATGTAAGAAACTTTCCATTAGAGATAACTAATTGGATAGCTGAGTATCTGCAAAATAAGTGCAAAGAAGGAAACCTTCATGTAAATCAGTTGACGAGCATACTCCATACAATGCAGGAGTATCAATCTTCTCTAAATGGGTGTATACGTATTCTAGAAACTCCATTACCTTCAGCTTATTCCACCCATTTAAGACAGTTAATTGTAGTGTATTGCTTAGTTTTGCCATTCCAATTTGTTAGAGAACTAGGCTGGTTTACTGGTGTTTTTGTTTGGCTTGTCAGTTTCTCGCTTCTTGGAATAGAAGAAATTGGCTCGCAACTGGAAAACCCCTTTGGCCATAACTATAATTATCTTCCTCTAGATAAAATCTGTCTTAATATTGAAAAAAATGTGGAAGAATTCATCCACAACCAAAGCTAGCTCTATATACTTTTATATTTTATTTGTATTATTTTAGATATTAACTTTTTCTGAAAAGTTACGAAAATAATGAGTTGTAGCTAGATCCTATGATCTTAATCCACTAAAGTCCTATGACTGGTCATAAGACCTGTCATATTGTTTTTTTAGAGAAAGTAATTTATGATCCTCTCTATATGAATTGCTTGGTATCAAAATAGATCATTTTGAAATAAGGTTTGTGAAAATTGTAAACACCTTTTGTCAACCCTTGGAATCGCTGCTAGGTAGACGAAGTCGGAAAAATAACCGCTATAATATAGAACTGAGTGCCTTCAGTGTTTTCCTAGATCACCTAAAACCAGAATTTGTTACTCAAAATCCAAGCTAGTTTTTTATGCTATTTTTACTTTTTCAGATAGAAGAAAATCGATACGCACTAGAGACTACCCATGTGGTAGAAGTCATTCCAATGGTAGTGCTTAAAAAAGTTTATAATGCGCCTAGCTACATGGCTGGCTTTTTTAATTATCGAGGTTTGATAGTACCGGTAGTTGATTTTTCTTCTTTAATTAAACAAGAGTCTAAACATATTTATTTAACTACTCGTATCATCATTCTCAAGTATTATAACCAAGACAATATGATTCGCTGTTTGGGCTTGATTGCTGAGAAGGTTACTGAAACAATCAATAAACCGATTTCTGAATTGATAGAGCCAGATATTAATTATACCAAATCCACTTATATTTCTAAGATTATGATTAATCAAAATGAGATAATTCAATGCATAGAAATAGAAGATATCTTGAAAGATTCTGAGCCATTTACTCTTTTGATGGAGGGAGCCTCATGAAATTTGTAAAAGAAATTGAAGAACTACTCAAAATCAAGATTGGCTTTAATTCTACGGTTTTGTGCAAAGAAAGATTGAGCTATATTATAGAAAAAAGACAAAATAAATTGAATCTTGATGATGATTCCTATTATAAAAAACTCAAGAATTCATCTGAGGAATTTACACACTTAATCGAAGAAATAGTTGTTCCAGAAACTTGGTTTTTTAGGGATACACAACCATTTGAGTATTTAAAATCATATGCATCTAGTATTAAATTAACTAAGCCAATAAAACTATTGAGTATCCCTTGTAGCACTGGAGAAGAGCCCTATTCAATAGCCATGAGTCTTTTAGAAGCTGGGCTTCTCCCTGAAAAATTCACGATTGAGGCAATTGACATAAGTCATCGGGCAATTGCCAAGGCGACCAAAGCAATTTATGGAAAAAATTCGTTTCGGGGAGATTTTAAGTATCAACATTATTTTCAGCCAGTTACACAGGGATATCAACTTTCACCAGAAGTTTCCAAGATAGTCCATTTTAAACAGGGAAATATATTGAATATTCATAATTTTCCAGAAAATCATTATGATGTTATCTTCTGTCGCAACTTGCTGATATATCTTGATAGTGAGATTGCCCACAAATTAATAGAACAAATTACAAGATCTCTTAAAAATGGAGGCATTTTATTTGTCGGCTCGGCAGAAACCATCTATGTTTCTTTAAAGTCTTATCTTAGTTTGAATAAACCGTTCACTTTTGCCTATCAGAAAATTCAACCTCAAAAGCAATCTTCTCTACCTAAAGATTCCTTCCAAGAGCCTTTAATCATTTACCCTAAAGATTCCTCACAAAAATTTTTGCCAGATCAGCCTAAAGAAGAAGAATCATACTTAGTTAAAGCAAGAAAATTAGCTAATATGGGAAAAATAGAAGAGTCTATCAATTTATGTAAAAATCATCTAAATCAGTTTTCTTTAAACACAGAAGGACATATACTGTTAGGGGAGTTATATCAAGCTTCTTCCAATATTATTGAAGCCCAAGAGTGCTTTCAAAGGGCGCTTTATCTCGATCCACAAGATCGCCAAGCCCTAACATACCTTTTGTTAATCAAAGAACAAAGAGGAGATCCTAATGAGGTTAAAATTCTAAAAAAACGTTTAGAACGATTGAGCCATACTTAACAGATTTCTCAAACTTACAAAATACAGTGGTTAAAAATTATGTTTAATTTTATTCTCAAGGCCAAAACTTTACAAGAGCAGCTTTTAAGAGGCTTTTTTCTGATGGGTTTTTTGGTCTTTCTAGTTGCCTTGCTTGGTCTGTTTAACAATGCTCGGTTAGCAGCACAACTGCAAACCTATTCTGACAATACCTTTCCTAGTGTTAATGGTCTTTGGCAAATGAATCAAGGATATGCTCGAATTCAATCTATCCTGCGCTTGATATTAAATGAGGATGTTACAGCAGAAGAAAAAAATCAAGAATTTATAAAATTAGATTCGATTAACAAGGACATTGAAAAAGGAAGAGAGCTTTATGAAGGGGCGGATCGTGATCCAGAAGAGCAAAAACTTTACGATATTGCAAAACCGCTTTGGGCAGATTTTAACATGAAGAAAGATCGCTTGCTAGAACTTTATAAACAGTTTCAGGTGGTTCCCGAGCCTAATGGTATTATCATAAGTGAACTTTTGGCAAATAGAAAAAATAGTCCTGCATATTTAAAAGCAGTACAAGCCAATAAAGTTCACCAGGACGTAAATAAATACAGAGCAGAAGAATTTAAACCCGCTCAAAAAAAAGCAACTCAAGCTCTTTTAGATCTAATCAACTACAATACCAAAATTGCAAATGATGCAGGTAAACAAGCCAAAAGCATTATAAGTCTTTCGAATTTATTGACAACTCTAGCTTTGATATTGGGACCAATCCTAGCGATATTTTTGGGCAAATACCTAGGAAACGACCTTACTCGTCAAGTGCAAAAATCCTGTATAGCTATTGTAACTGCCTGTAATCAAATCGGTGCATCGGGCAAAGAGCTAGAAGCAACAGTTGCTGAGCAAAATGCCTCAACTAACGAAGTTTCTGCTAGTTCCAGACAAATTGCTGCCACCTCTAGGCAATTAGCTCAAACGATGGATCGCTTAGCCCAGTTGTCACAGAAAACTGCTATAGAAGCTGGAAATAGTCAAGATGAGCTCCAGGAGATGCAAAAGGTGATGGTGAATTTATCCGACGGTACTACTTCAATTGTTTCCAAATTAGGAACCATGAACAACAAGGCTAACAACATCAATAGTGTAGTAGAAACAATTACCAACGTAGCAGTACAGACTAATCTACTTTCTCTCAATGCGGCTATTGAAGCGGAAAAGGCCGGAGAATATGGTGCAGGTTTTTCTGTAGTGGCTAGGGAAATCAGGCGTCTAGCAGATCAAACTGCAGTAGCTACTCTAGAAATTAAGCAAATGGTCGAAGAAATGCAAGTAGCTGTTTCTGCTGGAGTGATGCAAATGGACAAGTTTAGCAACGATGTCTATGAAAGTACAAACAAAGTACAGAATATCTCTAATCAACTCCTTCAAGTAAACCAACAAATACAGGGATTGAGTCCCAGCTTTGTTGATGTCTCACAAGGTATGCATGAACAATCTCAAGGAGCTGAACAAATTAACGAAGCAATGCAGCAATTGAGCCAAGCTGGAGAGCAGACAAAAGTAGCAATTCAAGACACTAACTCGGCTCTAGCTGATTTAAATGATGCTTCTACCCGTCTAAGATCAAAGATCTCCAATTCCAAAGACTAAACCATGAAGGCATTTGAACCAGAACAATCCTCAATCAGTTGTTGGAATGAGATAGGCGTCAAAGGTGATTTGAGTTGTCCACAGCTCAATTCGGTTATACATTGCCACAATTGTCCAGTTTACTTAGAAACAGGAAGAAGTCTATTCAACCAGGAGGTCACACTAGAGTCTCTGGAATATTGGACTGGGATAATGGCTGAAACTGTTACTCAAGTGATCAATACTTCCATCAAAGAAACGATATCTCTGATGATTTTTCGCATTTCCCAAGAGTTGTTAGCATTGCCCGTTAGTTCTTTGCAAGAGATAGTGGTTCCTAGGATTGTTCACCGTTTGCCCAATCGCAGTAATCAACTGTTTTTAGGTTTAACTAATATCAGGGGAGAAACACTAATGTGTGTTTCATTGGCTCATCTTTTGTCTTTAAATGTTGATTCTGATATTACCAAAGAGGTTGGACAAAAAATGATTGTAGTGGGAAATACCGAATTTCGTTGGGTTTTTCCGGTAGATGAAGTTTTGGGTGTTTACCGTTTCGGTCCCCAAGAATTAAAACAAGCACCAGTTGTCATCACCAAGGCTACAGAAACATACACTCAATATGTTCTAGACTGGCAGGGACAAAAGGTGAACTTTCTTGATGCTGAGTTGATATTCTACACTCTCAATACCAGGATTCTAGAGATATAAAATTACATGAATAACTACTCGATATTAGAACTTTTTAAGCATGAGGTAGCCCAGCAGGTAGCTTTATTAGAAGAGCAAATCGAACTGCTAAAGACTCAAAATCCCGACGAATCAGCTCTAGAAAAAAGTATAGAGTCTGTCCATATTATCTACGCAATGGCTAATCTAATTGAAAGAAATGCAGTAGTCGAATTGACGCATTCTCTAGAGTATTACCTGGCTAAATTTCTCAGGCAAAATCATGTTTTTAGTCAAGCTGAACTAGAATTGGTTAGTCAAAGCACAACTTTAATTACAAAAATGAGTCAGGTTAGCCAAGAGGAATGGCCAAACTGGCTAGAAAATGACTCTTGGGAAATCTCTAGAATTAAGAATGCTTTAGTAGCTGCATCTAGTTCTACTATTACAGATATTACAGATTCGGTAAACTTAGAGCCGGCAATCCAAGATCTACCCAAACTTCCAGTTGTACAAACCAACCCAGCGCATAATGACATAATTCAAGATGAATCAATGTTTGAGCTGTTTCGTTTGGAAGTTGAGACGCAGGTCAATATCCTCAATAATGGACTACTCTCTCTAGAAAGCAATCCTACCTCAATTCAAGCTTTAGAAGCTCTCATGCGCTCTGCTCATTCAGTCAAGGGAGCAGCTAGAATTGTAGGATTTGGTAGTGTCGTCAACTTGGCTCATGTGATGGAGGACTGTTTTGTCGCAGCTCAGAAAAAACAAATTCTTATCCAATCAAAAGATGTTGACATTCTACTACAAGGAGTTGATGAACTTTCAGTAATCAGCCAGGTTGACGTTAAAGAATTAGAATCTTATGAGACTAAACTGCAATCAATCTATCTAGCAATAGCCAACATTCTCAATCCCCAAGCTCAACAGCAAGAAATATCACAAACAGTAGTAACTTCAACTCAGGAAATACATAAAGAGCCTACTAAAGTTAGCCATAGTGGACAAGAAAGAATAGTTCGGGTGAATGCCGATAATCTCAACCGAATCATGGGACTAGCTGGTGAGGCATTGATCAGCGCTAATTGGTTAGAGCCTTTTACAAATTCTCTGATTCAATTTAAATCTCAACAATTGGATCTGATCAAGTCGATTGAAGATTTACGCAACCATTTGAGCATGTACAAAAATGATAACCAACTAGATGACTTGCTAAGAGATCTAATTGCTAAGGGGCAACAGCAAATCAAGGTTATAGGGCAGAGGATTCAAGAGCTAGAGCAATATGATTACCGCACCATTAGTCTTTCCGATCGTCTTTATAACGAGGTAATTACTACCAACATGAGACCTTTTAGTGATGGTGTACAAGGGTTTCCTCGTATGTTGCGAGACCTAGCTCGTCAATTAAACAAACAAGTCAATTTCGAAATAATTGGCAAGAGTACACCTGTAGATCGAGATATTCTTATAAAATTAGAAGCTCCTCTGACTCATATTCTGCGCAATGCCTTAGATCATGGTTTAGAAACTACAGAAGAACGCATAGCTATTGGCAAACCAGCCCAAGGCAACATAAAGCTTGAAGCCTTTCATCGCGGTGGGATGCTGGCAATTACAATCAGCGATGATGGAAGAGGAATAGATATAGAAAAATTGAAAGCCAAGGTGATTGATCGCGGCTTTTCTTCTTTTGAAATGGCAGAGCAAATGAGTAAATCTGAGCTATTAGAATTTCTCTTTTTACCAGGCTTTTCAACATCCAAAGAAGTTACAGAGATTTCTGGAAGAGGAGTAGGACTAGATATCGTCAAGAGTATGACTCAAGAAGTTGCTGGCAATGTCAGAGTTTCTACGGTATTGGGTAAGGGAACTAGTTTTCACTTCCAGCTTCCCCTGACCCTTTCAGTAATTCGTACTTTGCTGGTGGAAATTGCTGGAGAGGTTTACGCTTTTGCACTAGCTAGAATAGATCGGATCATCATGTTGAAGAACGCAGATGTTACCACAGTAGAAGGTAGACAGTTTTTTACAATTGATGGCAAAAATATTGGACTGATTGCAGCAGATCAGATTTTCGGCTTTTATGAAATAAATGTAGAACCAGAAAACCAATTCTCGGTAGTAGTTATTAGTGATGACTCAGACAGTTATGGAGTTTTAGTTGAACGCTTTTTAGGTGAGAGGGATCTAGTAGTCAGACCATTAGATCCCAGATTGGGTAAGGTAAAAGATATCAGCGCCTTGGCTCTAGATCAAGATGGCTCGCCCGTTTTGATTATTGATACCAATGATTTAATACAATCTATCAATCAACTCTTAGATACTAGTCACTTGACCAAAATTGACCTAAATAACATAGAAAGTCAAGAAGTAATTCAACCTAAGACTATTCTGGTGGTAGATGACTCCATAACAGTCAGAGAAACTGAGCGTAAATTATTAGAAAACAGAGGTTATCAAGTCGATGTTGCTGTAGATGGACTACAGGGCTGGAACGCTATACGAACCAAA
Organism: uncultured cyanobacterium; assembly: GCA_903887375.1. Taxonomy (GTDB): domain Bacteria; phylum Cyanobacteriota; class Cyanobacteriia; order Cyanobacteriales; family Microcystaceae; genus CAISPN01. Next base: position 30,340 of record CAISPN010000094.1, on the reverse strand, counting down.
CCTTATGATTTGGTGATTAGTGATATTGATATGCCGCGAATGAATGGAATTGAATTAATCAAAAATATTCGCAATCATCCTATCTACTCTTTTTTACCTATCATTGTTGTCTCTTATCGAGATCGCCAAGAAGATCGACTTCAGGGGATGGAAGCTGGTGCTAATTATTATTTGACTAAAAGTAGTTTTGAAGATAATACCTTGGTTGAAGCTGTGGCTAATCTATTAGGAACTTAGAAATATGCGTATTGCTATTGCTGATAATTTAGCTACTGTCAAGACCTTGCGTGAAATGATCCCAAGCGAACATGAAATTGCTTGGATTGCCCACAATGGTGAGCAGGCTGTATCTAGATCTCTAGAAGATCGACCTGATTTGATCTTAATGGGTTTGAGAATTTCAGTACTTGATGGTGTCCAAGCCACTCGCTTAATCATGCTCCATTCCCCCTGTCCAATTGTCTTGGTTACCATCACTTCAGAAGAAAACACAGCCAAAATTTTTGAAGCTATAGGTTATGGAGCTCTTGATTCGGTAAACATAGCAGCAGACAATAGTCAACAATCTCTTCTCCAAAAAATTTCAACTGTTGGCAAACTCAGGGGAATAAAAAAAGGACTCAAGAAAACTATTAATGCACCACTTGTAGTATTCGGCGCCTCCACTGGAGGACCGCAAGCACTTTCAGTTATTCTGTCTCATTTATCTGCCAACTTTCTCTCACCAATAGTCATCATCCAACATATTGATCAACAATTCTCCTTAGGTTTGGCACAGTGGTTAGATCAACAAACCTCTTTAAAAGTTAGAACAGCGAAAGAAGGAGATCGCTTGTGCGCAGGTGAAGCATTAGTAGCTGCTACTAATGATCATCTCTATCTGACTCATAATCTCACCCTCTCTTATACTGAAAATCCAGTAAATTATGCCTATCGCCCTTCTGTGGATGTTTTTTTTGAAAGTCTAGCTAAAAATTGGAGTAGACCTGGTATTGCAGTACTGTTAACTGGTATGGGTAAAGATGGAGCCCAAGGACTCAAACTCCTTCGTTTAAAAGGTTGGCATACTATTGCCCAAAACCAGACCACTTCGGCTGTCTATGGAATGCCCAAAGTAGCAGTAGAACTAAATGCAGCTAGCGAAATTCTGCCACTTGAGCAAATCGCTACTTCTATTAAAAATCTAGTCATTAAAGGAACTATTAGTAAATGAATGATCCAATTCGTGTCCTTTTAATCGATGACCAGCCCATTATTGCTGAGGGAATTCGTCGCATGTTAAAACCGCAAGCTGATATTGATTTCAATTACTGCAGTGATCCCATGTTGGCAATCAAGGTAGCAAGAGAATACCAGCCGACAGTAATTCTCCAAGATCTGGTAATGCCAAACCTAGATGGATTGTTGTTAGTCAAGTTTTTGCGTGCCCAAGATTCTCCTACATTTGATATCCCCTTAGTCGTACTATCCAGTAAGGATGATGGTGAAATCAAAGCCAAGGCTTTTGCTATGGGAGCTAATGACTATTTAGTTAAACTGCCCCATGCAGCAGAATTGATTGCCAGGATTCGTTACCATTCCATAGCATATGGTAATCATCTCAAAAGAATTGAAGCTGAAGAAAGTATAAAACTAGCTAAAGAAGAGGCAGAAGAGGCAAGCCAAACCAAAAGTAACTTTCTTGCTAACATGAGCCATGAATTAAGAACCCCGCTCAATGCCATTATTGGCTATAGCGAAATCCTTGAAGAAGAAGCTCAAGATATGGGAGAAGAAGAATTTGTATCTGATCTTGGAAAAATAAAAAGTGCAGGTAAACATCTTTTAAGCTTAATCAATGATATTCTTGATATCTCCAAAATAGAAGCAGGCAGAATGGATCTTTATTTAGAAACCTTTGACATTAACCAAATGGTTAAAGATGTAGTTAGTATGATAAATCCTTTGATTGAGAAAAATAGTAATGTTCTCAAAATTAATATTGCAGAAAATATTGGAACAATGCATGCTGACTTGACTAAAATACGTCAATCTCTCTTCAATCTTCTAAGCAATGCTAGTAAATTTACTGATCATGGTGACATAACTCTTTGCATCGAACGATATACAAAGGTTTCACAAGATTGGATTTCTATGAAAGTAACCGATAGTGGTATTGGAATGACTCCAGCACAATTAACAAAATTATTTAAGCCTTTTTCTCAAGCTGATGCTTCAACCACACGCAAATATGGTGGTACTGGACTTGGGTTGAATATTACTAAAAGATTTTGTGAAATGATGGGTGGCGATGTCACAGTCGATAGTATATATGGAAAGGGGACTACATTTACAATTGCTCTTCCTTTAACAGTTATAGATAAAAATATAGATAAAAATAATGTAGAACTTGTGACCAAAATAACTCAAATTAATAATCCTGAGTTTAAAACCATTTTAGTAATTGATGATGATCCCAATGCTGCCGATATGATTAAAAAAATATTGGTACCTCAGGGCTTTAATTTGATTTCAACTAGCCAATCTGAAGATGGGTTAATGTTAGCAAAACAATATCATCCTGATCTTATTATTTTAGATATCATAATGCCAAAAATAGACGGATGGAATGTACTAAGCAAAATCAAGGAAGATGTTGAATTAGTTTCAATACCAGTAATTATTTCTAGTTTTGTTACTGATAAAAAATTAGGCTTTACTCTTGGTGCATCTGATTACTTAGTCAAGCCAATATGTGGTGAAAAAATAAAATTGATCCTAAATAAATACATTTCTTCTGAAAGTGGTGGCTATGTTTTGATTGTTGATGATGAGAGTAATAACCGTGATATATTACATAGTCAATTAGAAAAAATTGGTTTAACTACAAAGGAAGCTTGCAATGGGATAAGTGCTTTAGAAGTGGTAAAACAGTCAATACCCAAATTAATTCTTCTAGATCTGATGATGCCGGAAATGGATGGATTTCAATTTATTGAGGAATTGCGCAAAAATTTTCAATGGAAAGATATTCCAGTGGTTGTAATTACAGCTAAGGATTTAACCTCAGATGATCGGCAAAGACTAAGTGGTTATGTAAATAATATTTTACAAAAAGGAAATTATGATTACAGTTCTCTTTTAAATCAAGTTAATCAATTACTTAATTAAATGAGCATCAAAGTTAATGGAGAACTGATTCCCCCTAACTCATAGAAAAACCAGAATGCTAACCAGGCTACCTTCTAACTTATACTGCTATAGAATACCCCAAGCAGCGAAAGACTTAGTCACCAGAGGAACTATGAGTAAATGAATGATCCAATTCGTGTTCTTTTAATCGATGACCAGTACATTATTGGTGAAGGAATTCGTCGTATGTTAGAACCGGAAACCGATATAGATTTCAACTATTGCAGCGATCCCAGCTTGGCAATAAAAGTAGCAAAAGAATACAAACCCACAGTAATTCTCCAAGATTTGGTCATGCCCGGCCTAGATGGACTATTGTTAGTGAAGTTTTTGCGAGCTCAAGATGCGCCTACATTTAATGTGCCCCTAGTAGTACTATCTAGCAAGGAAGAACCTATAATCAAAGCTAAGGCCTTTGCCCTTGGTGCTAATGACTACTTAGTAAAACTACCCGATGCAACAGAGTTGATTGCTAGGATTCGCTATCACTCTAGAGCTTATGGAGATCATCTCAAGAGAGTTGAGGCAGAAGAAATCCTCAAAAGAGAAAATATCCGTATGGGAAACGAATTAGACATGCTCAGACAAATGCAGCAGCTAATTTTACCCAGAACTGAGGAATTGGCAGAGATTCAAGATCTCGATATTGCAGGCTATATGGAGCCAGCAGATGAAGTTGGTGGGGATTACTATGATGTTCTCTATACTGATGGTATTGTTACTATTGCTATGGGGGATGTCACTGGACATGGCTTAGAAAGTGGTTTACTGATGGTGATGACCCAAACCGCGGTGCGCACTATCAAAGAAATTCAAGAATTTGACTTTGTTCGTTTTTTAGATACTCTCAATCGTACCCTTTATAAAAACTTGCAGCGCATGCAATCAGAAAAAAACTTGAGCTTGGTTTTAGTTAACTACGCTGAGGGTAAACTGAGTATCAGCGGCCAACATGAGGAAACAATTTTGGTTAAAAAAGGAGGAAAGATTGAGCGGATCAATACTTTAGATTTGGGTTTTCCTATTGGCTTAGATGCTGAAATTGGACAATACATTGATAATACAATTATTGAATTAGGAGGCGATGATGGCATAGTCCTCTATACTGATGGGATTCCAGAAGCCAAGAACATGGATGATGAGCAATATGGCTTAGATAGGTTATGTGAGGTCATCAGTATAAATTGGCATTTATCTCCCGAACAGGTCAAAGAGGCAATCATCGCAGATCTCAAAGAGTTTATTGGGCAGCAGAAAATTTTTGATGATATAACCCTTGTTGTCATCAAAAAAAAGGCGGAGTAAATATGAGTCGCACATATGGAAACTATATTGATTACTTACCCAAAATAAGCGAATCCCTAGAGCTGAGATTCGGAACTTATTCTTATTCTAGCCAAGAGCGCTGGCAGAACAATATTATTACAGCCCAGTTTTGCGGCCAGTACTTTGCGACCTTTTTAGCTAGCAAAGATTTAGAATCTTCTATCAGTTACATAGCCAATGAAATACTAGAAAATGCTCTCAAATTTCATAGAGATAGCAGCCAGCAAATTAGCTTAAATCTATACTTATTAGATCAAGAAATAATACTAACCACGATTAATAATACTGATAGATTATCATGTACTAAACTTGAGCAAACTATTGAGAAAGTTTTAGCCGGTGATCTCCAAAGTCTATATTTAGAGCAAATTGAATCTAATGCTATAAATAATAATAATGAATCTGGCTTAGGTCTAATAACTATTGCCCATGATCATCAGGCTCTACTAGGCTGGAAAATACAAAATTTACCCAATAGAGATGATCTTTGGCAAATTACAACTATGGTACAACTAACTATTTAGGAAAAATATGAGCAAAGTACAGGGACAAAAATATTCAGTAGAGTATATTGAAAAAACTTCTTCAGTTGATTTTATAGGTGATATCAGCCTTGGTGGAACTATAGATTATGCTCCAATTGTCAGCCTATTAGAGCAATCTGCTACTGCCAGTGAAATTTTGACCTTGAATCTCAAGGGCTTAAGTTTTTTAAATAGTTCTGGAATTAGCATGCTTTCAAAATTTGTAATTGGGTTTCGCAAAAGAAAAAATGTACAGTTAGTTGTAATTGGCTCTAAAAATATACCATGGCAGGCCAAATCCCTAAAAAATCTAGAAAAGCTTCTCCCAGGTTTAAAATTACAGGTTGAATAATATGCTAGCAATCGATCAAATACTAGAAAACAATATTTTGATTCCTCTTGCTACTTTATTAGGCGGAAGTTTATTTCTTTACTTATTTCTTTTTTATGGATTAAGAAAGATCTTTCGTCAATTTGAGAAAGATTTTGCCCTAGTTACTCTCAATGTTTCAAGCTATCCTATTTTGAGTGTTTTTATCATACTGTGCTTGAAATCTTTCTCATTTACAAAAAATATTGAGCTATTAACAAAAGTTTTAAATACAGTATTAATTGTGATAGTTAGCTATTGGGTTATAGGGCTATTTACTCAAGTGATTATTTACTATCTAAAGGAATATACTAAACAAACTGAGGCGATGTGGGATGATGTACTTCTACCGATTTTAGAAGCAGTTATACCCGTAATTATTTATATTCTATCAGGGGTATTTATTCTTAAATCCTTTGGTGTGGATTTAACCGGAATTTGGGTAGCTCTTGGCGGGGCTACTTTTGTAATTGGTTTTGCCCTGCAGGATATACTAGCTAATTTTTTTAGTGGTATAGTTCTGCTGATTGATACCCCATTTCGCTTTGGAGATATCCTCTCTTTAGAAGATGGTACTATCGGTATGCTCAAAAAGATTGGAGTAAGGGTTACACATCTCTATATTTTTAGTACTCATAGTGATATTTATATTCCAAATAGCGTTCTACAAGGACACAAGATCACTAATTTGAGCCGTCCTACTCCTTATTATCAATCTTCTGTAACATTGGAGATTCCCCTAAAATATGATCTCAAGCAAGTTAAAAAAGCTATGCATGATATCATCCTAGCTCATCCTGATACCCTTGGTTATACTGAAGAAAAATTAGAATTAATAGATCAATATTTTCAAAATCCTATTTTACAAGAGCAACAAGAAAATGGCAGGCAAAGATTAATTTCAGAAGATTTAGTTAATCAAAAATTAGAAGAAATAGATCAATCTTTAGAAGCCTTGGTAGCCACTATACAATTTGTAGAAAAAGGATCTTTAACTCAAGATGAAATTGAAAACATTCAACTAGAATTTCAAGGAATTTTGGAACTAATCGGTTTACAAGTTAATCATGAAAATAGATCGAATTTTATCTTAGAAGAAGATCAAATAGAGGAAGCTCTAATAGAACTAGTTAGGCAATGGTATCGCAGTCTAATTAGAGATCCCAATCTTTTAGATGATGACTCTTTTATCATTTCTCAAGAATGGGAAAGAAAAATCAATCTTTTGAAATCTAGAATGCAAAAACTTTATCAAAAGATCGCCAATCCACAACCTGATGATACTAGATTAGATGACTACATAACCGAGACAAGTTTATGGCTCAAAGAAAAATTTAAGCAGCCACGGATGAGATGGCAAGCTCCTATGATCCAAATGGCTGCTATTAATCATGAAGATTCTATTTTTTATGTCAAGTTTGTTCTGGATTTCTTCATTGACGATCTAAAACTAGAAGATAGTAAAAGATCCCAAAGAGTTAATAGTCAAATTTATCAAGAAATAATGAAATATATTAAAAGTCTTGATTATACTTCAGAGATTAAGCAGATCAAAGATGAAAATTTTATCATCAATTATGATTTTTCCACTGCTACTGTGAGCTTTATGGGGCATCTAGATCTAGATGACTATACAGAAGTTCATAATTTATTGCATCAGCTATCTCAACAATCCCCATCTTCTTTAACATTAAACTTGCAAAACTTAACCTCTATAAATAGCCAAGGAGTTGACGAGCTAGCAAGTTTTATACTTAGCCTTAGAGAGCAACAGGAGACTCAATTGATTGTTCTAGGCTCCAATAATATACCCTGGCAGAACAAATCTCTCAAAAATCTAGAAAGACTTTTACCTAGCCTCAAATTACAGTTTCAATGATGAGCATATCAAATTATATTCTGGAAAATAAAGCCTTGTTATCTTTTGCTCTTTTTTTGTTAGGGTTGGTTTTTCTGTACTTAATCCTTTTTTATGGACTTAAGTCTGTTTTCCGTCGCTTAGAGACTGATATAGCTTTAGTTAGCCTTATTGTATCTAGTTATCCTATTTTAATTGTTTATCTGATACTGGGCGTAAAATTTAACCTACATCATCAATGGAAATCCTTAAGTATACCAATACAAGTATTTGCAATCTTAGATGTAAGTTTGATTGTAATTATTACCTTTTGGCTTGTTCAAATTTTTAATCAAGTGATCATTTACTACTTGAAAAGCTATACCAAAGAGAGCGAGGCAATGTGGGATGATGTTTTGCTCCCAATTGTCGAGGCTGTTATCCCTGTAATTATCTATATCCTGGGAGGAGCATTTGCTCTTAAATTTCTGGGAGTTGATTTAACGGGTATTTGGGTTACGCTAGGAGGCGCTACCTTTGTAATTGGTTTTGCTGTTAAAGATATACTATCAAATTTTTTCAGTGGCATAGTTCTTTTGATTGATACCCCATTTCGCTTTGGGGATGTACTATCTTTAGAAGATGGAACTATCGGCACTCTTAAAAAGATTGGCGTAAGAGTTACACAACTCTATATATCTAGCACACATAGTGATATATATATTCCCAATAGCGTTCTACAAGGACAGAAAATTGTTAATTTGAGCCGGCCTACTTCCTATTATCAATCTTGCGTAACAATAGAAGTACCTACCTCTTGTGATTTTGAACAGCTTAGGCATGTAGCTTATGAAATTGTAATGGCGCATCCTAATACTCTAGGCGATATCGACCAAAAAGTTGAACTAATAGATAAATATTATCAAGAGCCGGAGCTACAAGAGCAACAAGAACTAGGACAAAAACAATTATTAGCAGAGCATAGAGTTGATGAAAAGCTCGAAGAGATATCGCTCTGCCTTGATGCTTTGGTAGCAACTATACAATTTGCAGAAAAAGGAGGACTCACCAGTGATGAAATTGCAAATGTTCAACAAGAATACCAAGGAGTTTTAGAATTAGTTGGCACAGAAGAACAACAACAAGAAGATAGCTTAATAGAATTAGTCAAACAATGGTATCGTGATCTCATTAGAGATCCTAATTTGCTTGATGAGGATGCGTATATTATTTCCCAAGAGTGGGAAAGAAAAATAAATTTATTAAAATCCAGGATTTCTAAACTATACCAAAAAATAGCCAATCCCAAAGGAGATGAAACAAGATTAGATGACTATGTTATGGAAATCAATCAATGGTTAAAAGAGAAATTCAAGCAGCCTCGACTTAAATGGCAAGATCCCCAAATTAGAATTACTGCTATTAACCATGATGAAGATTCGGTACTTTATGTTGAGTTGACAATAAATTTCTTTATTAAAAATTTCAAATTAGAAAATGGCAAAAGGATATCTAGAATTAATAGTCAAATCTATGATGAAATTATTGAGCAGCTCAAAAATAACTATTTAGTTTAAATTTAATATCAAGAAAAATGAATTCAAAAAACAATAATAATTTGGCTTGGCATAGCTTTGAATTTGCTGTCGCTTTATTGCCGTTTTTTCCCCTACTTGCGGGTTTATCTCTTCTTGTGAGTACCATTATTTCTTGGAAGAAAGGATATTCTCAACTTATAAGATATAGACCGAACCAAGCTTTAATGCTCTTTGCCATCTGGCTATTGATTACATCTTTTACATCTGCAAAACCACCAGAAGCTTGGGCGGGCACTGGTAATTTCTTACCATTTATGTTTTATCTAGCTAGTTCTGGAATGTTAATCTCTCAAATATCTCAACTGAGAAGAATTGGCTATTTAATAGTGATTCCCTCTTTATTTGTGGTTCTTTTGGGGATTGGACAACTCTATTGGGGGTGGGAAAGTTCACCTCAAATAAATCAACTTAATTTAGGTTGGACATTAGCTCATAGCGGCAATCCCATAGGAAGAATGTCCTCAATTTTTATGTATGCCAATATCCTGGCAGCCTATTTGCTTTTATCATTTCTCTTGGGTCTTGGTCTTTGGCTGGAGCTTTTTCTTCTTAAAGCCAAGGGCAAGAAAATTACTTTTACTCTCTTAAGTCTTACTCTTATAACTGATATCGTCGGTTTAGTCTTGAGTGATTCTCGCAATGCCTGGATTCTTGCTGTAGCTGGTTGTTTAGCCTTTGCTATTTATTTAGGATATCGTTGGCTAGTGGCAATGGTAGTTGCAATAGCTGCTCTTATAGCTGGGGCATCTTGGGGACCATCTCCTATTAGTACTACTTTGCGACACATTGTACCGTCATATTTTTGGGCTAGGCTCTCTGATGAACTTTATCCTAATCGTTCAATCGGGAGCTTGCGTACTACACAATGGAGCTTTGCTTGGGATATGATGCTCCATCGACCAGTTTTTGGTTGGGGTCTACGCAACTTCAGCCCATTTTATAGCGCCCAAGTAGGTGAATGGCTAGGACATCCTCATAATTTCTTTTTGATGCTTCTTGCCGAAGTAGGCATTCCTGGCACTTTTATTATCTCTAGTGCAATTGGCTCGACAATTTACCAAGCTATAAAAATTCTCTCAAAAGTCTCCTCTAGAAGTGAGCATTTTATTTTATTTACTTATCTACTGACTTTTATAAGCTGCGTTTTGTTTAATCTATTTGATGTAACTCTTTTTAATACCAAGATTAACATGTTGGATTGGATACTAATTTCTGCAATCTGGGGTGTTGTCTATGCCAAAAAAAACCTTCCCCAACAGTAGGAGAAGGTTTGATAGCTAACTATTGTTGTAATTATTTGGCAGCAGCTTTAGCTTTTCTTTTTTTGAGCTGTCTCAAACCAATAAACAGAGGGATTCCTAAAAGAAAACCTTGTTGTGGCTCGAACTCAAAAGGAATAGCAGCGGTAGTTCTGACAGATAGACCTTGAACCTGCAGACCAGTATTAAGTGCAGTATTATTAACCACAAACTGTAGTGTGTTTACTCCAGGTATAAATCCATTAGCGAAAGAGAAACCTCGTGTTCCGCCGGGGTAAGGAGTTGGAGAAGAAGCAAGGGGATTACCATTAAGTAATACCTGTACACCAGAATCATCAGCTGCCCAGGTTCCAGTCAAGTAAGTAGCAGTTTCAAATTGAGGAACTGTAAAGGTAGTTTGGAAAGTATAATTACCAGCAGGAGCGTTTTGACCTACAATAGGTTGAATCCATTGGGAAGTAGCAGTAGGCTGAGAGAAGTAACCAGGAACAGACCATTGTTCAACAGATCCTGGTCCAATAGGTACTCCAGTAGGAGCACTTATAAGTGTGTAATGAGGATCTTGAGCGCTGGGGCCTAATAGAGCCCCAGCATTATCAACACCAGTGTTGAAAAGATTGGGAACAGCGGCTTTAGCTGGAGAAAAAGTTGCTCCGCAGGCAACTCCTGCTAGAGCAATGGCAGCTACGCTAGTTGAAAATTTAATGTTTTTGCTCATTTGATTTTTCCTAAGTCAAGTCAGATGATTAGTATTGATTAATAGCCCAGAAATCAGATACCAACATTGTACATGAAAAAAAAGAATTTGTCGATAGTATTGCGCGTTTTTTTTTCTATTTTCTTTGAAATTTAAGTTTAATCAATGGCTAAAGCTTTTCAATACAGCATATTTGGCAGAACTCTTTTGATTTAGGTTTTCCAGAGCTCCCCAGCTTCCCCATTTGGTATAGGGAGTGACATCACTGTAATGATTAAATAATCCGCCTCCCAATTGTCGCCATTTACTAACAAATTGCTCATAAATGAGCTGCATACGAGGATCTCTATTGAATTTTATAAACAAATCGGTTATTTTCTGATTGCTTTCTATGCCATTATGGCCAACTAGATGTTGTCCCCCCTCATAAGCTACTAATTCTAGATTATATTTTTTGGCTAAGCTAGCATATTGAGCAATCTGGCGATACTCATCTTGCAGGGCCCCTCCTTTTTTTATTTCCCCTTTGGTAATTTCATTGAATAATTTATCTTTATCCCAGTTTTGAACTTGAGAGGCAACAGTAGGATCACCCAAATAGTAACCAAAATAGGCAGCAATTGCCAAAGCTTTGATCCCCTCAAATCCCCCATGTGTTTTGAGATATTCCAATTCAGGTTGTGTAGGTAGATAGCCGCCAAAACACAGTACTCCATTAATATTTTTCGAGCGCTGCTGGCCATAAACCTCTTTCCAAATATCTACTATTTTTCTGGTTCTTTGGGCGTACCAATAAAGTTTGGCATAGGAGGGATCCTGGCTGAGCTGGTGGGCTAATCCTTGTTCTCTAGCATACTGAGCCTGCTTGAAGCTATCATTCCAGACTTCATTGGAATATTCAATATAGACTTTGAGATTGGGGTTGAGGTGAGTTTTGGTATATTGAGCAAATTTTTTGATATAGTCATCTGTTGCTGCAGTAGGCATGTTAAACCAAGGATTGCTATTGGTTTTATTGGCAAGAGCAACCATCACTTCAACAGGTACATTTTCCCAGCTTACATTGCTAGGTTGGGGTCTATTGTTCCAAGTATATTGAGTAAGATCGTTGTTTGTATGCATCCAATCCATAAAGCGCAAAGTGCTAAATGGTTTGATTACCCTGAGAAAATCAGGATTGAAAATATCATTTTGATAGTTTTTGCTGTACTGTTTGGGTAGGATTCTGATGTTTTTTATATAATTTCGCGGATCTATTTGTGTGATCGCTAACCAGATTCCAGCATTGGATTGTTTGATTTTCAGGATATCCTGGCTGGTTTTATTGGGTAAAACAGTATGGCTAACTAGAGTAGCATCGCCACTATAGAAAATTTTTCCCTGCCCTTGATAAGTAGCTACATACTGATCATTTTGACCTTTTGGATATGCACCATTTTGACCACCGAAAATTATCGTAGCTACTGCATTGTATTGATGAACTCCTTTAAGTGATGTTACCCAGCCGTGAGCATCTTTAGGGATTTTACTGTCTTCACCTGTTCCCCATTTGGTAAAGCCACCATTAGTAGGATCCACTAAAGTGGCTCGCCAAGGCTCAGATGATTTAAATCCATCTTTAAAAGGGTCCTCAGTTGAGTAATAGGAAACACCTGCAAGATTGACACCAACAGAAGGCTTGGATTTTGGAGGGTTTGTTGCTGTATTTGCTTTATTCAAGATTAAACCAGCTAGAAAGACTAGACTTGTCAGGGCAAAGGTACTTAATCGTGCTTGAGATAATTTCATAAATTAAGAATTAAACTGATTTTTGAGTAAGAGATAGTAAAGTTGTCCGGGGTATTTGATCATGCCGGCTTTATCTCCAGCTACTTTACCTATACCCATAAAAATATCCACTCTGGCAGGACCTTTGATGGCACTTCCTGTGTCCTGGTCTAGAACGTATCTACTGACTTGAGGGGTGACAATTTTCCCACCTTCAATCTGGGGAATTTGGGTATGAATCAAGGCAAGAGCTCCCGGTGGCATCAAGGATTTATCTGTGGCAATAGAACGCTCAGCAGTGATAGGCACACCAATAGAGCCTTGGGGATCCCCATTGCGAGTCTCACGAAAGAAAATAAAGCGATTATTTCGAGAAATATACTCATTTTCAATATCTGGATGAAGATTGAGATAACTGACAACCTTAGCTAAAGAAACCTGATTGGGTTGAAGTACTTTATCTTGTACGAGCAGCTTGCCGATGCTGACATATGGATAATCCGTACCACCATCAAAGCCTACAGACATATATTTACCATTGGGTAATTTGATCGTAGCAGAACCTTGAATTTCAACTAAATAGGCTTCCATCCGGCTGGGCAGCCATACTAACTCAGAGCCAGAGAGAAGATGATTTTTATCTGAGAGACCATCTTTCCCTTGTAGCTGTACTCTTGTAGGGTGAGGAACAGGCCAGCTAGCAAAATTTTTGGGTTTTTTATAAATTGGATAGCGATATATTGCTGAAGGACTCAAGCTACCTTGATAAACTGGTTGGAAATAACCTGTAAAAATGACGGTCTTTTGGGGATCTTTGCCTACAGATTGATAAAGAACAAATTCATTGTTAATGGCAGTGCTAAATTCTTGAGGATTATTACTCTTAAGTAAAAGAGTGCGAAACCTCAGCAGCGATTGAAGAACCCTTTCTTGGGTAATCCCTGGTATTGGGTAATCGCGATAGTCTTTGCTAGCTTTCTCACTTTTGATATAACTCAAAGATCTATCTATAGCTTGAACAAGAGATAATCTATCTTGCTTGCTTTGCCAAATTCGCTCATCTAACCCTAAATCTACATTTTGAGGATTAATCTTTTCTAAAACATAGCCTTGACTATTGATCTTTAAAGCTGGAACTGTTGATATTCCAAAAGCTAGCATTAGAGACAATAATATATTAGTTGTTTTCATATTTTTTTATTAAGTGCGATCTATACTACCAAAAAAGACCGGTTCTATTCGAATCGCCATCACACTGGCAGGACGTAAGACCATATATTCTCCCTGAATATTTTTGATAGGGACATTGATAAACTCTTGGGAGTCATATCTGGGGACTAATTCATTGCTATACCATTTTTGAAAATCTTGTATGGTAGCAAAACGAACCTCCTCACGGTGCCCATTGGCCAGAAAGAGGAAAATAGCATATTCATCTGCTTGTCTAGGCATAGAGATTTTCTTGGTTATTAACGCTCATTACAAACAATAGCAACACTTTGACACAAAATTTCTTCAGTAATTTATATTATCTCTCTATGCTAAAGTGGTAAGGTTGTCAAAAAATCACACATCCAGGCAACGTACGGGTCTTTCAGTTAAGAAAGTCCCTGGATGAATGTTAAACCCGAACAGGAGAAAAAATGTCAGTAATCACTCTAAATGAACTATTAGAGTCTGGAGTTCACTTTGGGCACCAAACTCGTCGATGGAATCCTAAAATGGCCCCTTACATTTATGCAGCGCGCAACGGGGTGCATATAATCGACTTGGTTCAAACTGCCCAGCTCATAGAAGATGCTTATGAATATGTCCGCCAATCCTCTGAAGAAGGCAAACGCTTTTTATTTATAGGTACCAAGCGCCAAGCTGCTGGCATTATTGCTCAAGAAGCTTCTCGCTGTGGTGCCAACTATGTCAATCAGCGCTGGTTAGGTGGAATGCTCACTAATTGGGAAACCATCAAAGGAAGAGTTGAAAGATTAAAAGAGCTTGAGAGCATGGAAGAAAGTGGCGGCATTGAGAAAAGACCCAAAAAAGAAGCTTCCGTCTTAAGAAGAGAACTCTCAAGACTTCGTAAATATCTAGGTGGCATCAAAAACATGCGACGACTACCCGATGTGGTGCTCGTAGTCGATCAGCGTAGAGAGTACAATGCCATCCAAGAATGTCAAAAACTCGGAATTCCCATAATTTCTCTGCTAGATACCAATTGTGATCCCGGCTTGGCTGATGTCCCGATTCCGGCAAATGACGATGCTATCCGTTCTATTAAACTGATAGTTGGTAAATTGGCAGATGCGATTGCCCAAGGTCATCAAATCAGCGGTGAAGGACATACCATTGATCTAGATGATCAATATGAGGATTACGAGGAGCACGAAGAAGAAGCCCTCTCTGGTAATTACAGTGATCCAGAAGATGAAGAAAACTAAGATAATTCTATTGCAATACTAGGAAAAGAAATTATGTCTGAAATCTCAGCACAATTAGTAAAAGAACTGCGTGATAAGACTAGCGCAGGTATGATGGATTGCAAAAAAGCTCTCAAAGAAACTGGAGGAGATTTAGAGAAAGCTGCAGAATGGTTACGCCAAAAAGGTATAGCTTCAGCCGGTAAAAAGGCTGGTCGTACTACATCGGAAGGGCTCGTTGGCAGCTATATTCATACAGGATCTAGAATTGGTGTTCTAGTTGAAGTTAACTGTCAGACTGACTTTGTTGCTCGCAACCAAGAGTTCAAAGATCTCGTGCAAAATATTGCTATGCAAATAGCAGCCTGCCCTAATGTCGAATATGTCAAAGTAGATGATATTCCGAGTGAATTTGTCGAAAAAGAAAAAGAGATAGAAATGGGCAGAGAGGATCTAGCTAAAAAACCCAAAGACATCAGAGAAAAGATTGTTCAAGGTCGAATTGAAAAGCGACTAGGCGAGGTATGTCTTCTCAATCAACCCTATATCAAGGATCAGACAATTACTATTGAAGAACTGCTCAAACAAACCATTGCACATTTAGGCGAAAATATTCAAGTACGTCGTTTTGTTCGTTTTGTTTTGGGAGAGGGTATAGCTAAAGAAGAAAACAATTTTGCTGAAGAAGTAGCAGCGCAGATCGGACAAGTATAATCCTATCTATCTGGTACTATAGAGTAAAGGCAAAGGTAGAGTTTATGCTCTCTCTTTTGCCTTTTGTTTTTTATATAATTTAAATTTGTTGCTGGCAATTTATGACTAAATCTATTCAACAGCTGGAAAAAGATCTAGCTGATTTAGAAAAACAAATATCTGAATTTGCCTTAACTTTCTCTCAAAAATATCAACAATATTTGGATATTTTAAGTCACTTGGCTAGAGGAGAAATAATTCTTGTTAGCTACCAGGTATGTACTGAGATTTATCCTCAGCGTTTTCTCGAACTCACAACTAACCAAAGACAACAACTACAAGAGCAGATCCGTAACTACGCTAACAGTATAGAAAACAGACTCAATAATGCCCTAGATTTCTCTAATAATGAACCTAGTAAAACCATACAAGATAGTGAATATTTAGCAAATTTCAAAAAACCACAGGAATTACTCATGTGGTCAAACAATGTGGAACATAAAATTCACCAAGTTTTTATTCACTATTCTAATCTGCTCAATCAATATTTTATGGAGCTAGAAATCTTTCCCGAAAATATTCCTCCCAAAATTCTAGAAAACCAGGCAGATTCTCCAAGTTTAAATGGCTACAATAGCTTAGTGCATTTAATCATAGCTAGTGATGAATCTCTTTTGGAAAATAAAGAGCCAAAAATTAGCAATATCATCGTAGTGAATTTAAAATTGGCTCAATTAGAATTCAATAACCCCACAATAGAACGAGAGCATCGACAAATTCGCTCATATTATGAACAATTAAAAAATATAGCCCAGATCTATAAAAAAACTGAACAGGAATTAACAATAGCTAAATCTCAAGCTGCCTGGCGTGCACTTTGGTACGATAAATTTAATCCGCCAGTAAATTAACCCTAGGCAGACGATGTTTAAAACCGCAGAGAATTTCCCAGGATATAGTTCCTAATTGCTCTGCCCAATCTTGAGCAGAGATACTCAAATTTCCCTGGCTTCCTATTAAAGTTACAACTTCTCCTATTTCTATATTTTCTAGTTCTGTAACATCTAACATTAATTGATCCATGGTGATATTACCAATCTGTTTTATCCATTGGCCCCTCAGCAAAACTTTTAGGCGATTGGAGAGATTGCGAGGAACCCCATCGGCATAACCTATACCAACTGTGGCAATTTGCATAGGTCTATTACTGATAAATTGATGACCGTAACTGATGCCTGTACCCGCTTTAATCCACTTAAGTTGCGTGATTCTGGCTTTAACTTGTAGAGCGGCAGCTAAGGAAATTTTGGATTGTAAATGATTTGCTGGATAGAGTCCATAGAGAGAAAGTCCAACTCTGACTAGATCATAGTGAAGATTAGAATCGCTAAGGGTAGCGGCAGAATTGGCAATATGAAGTGTGGGAATTTCTATCTGGGCTTTGGTTAAGCTTTGAATAGCTTGTTCAAAATGAGATTTCTGGAGATACATTATAGTGCTGTTGGGATCATCAGCAGTGGCAAAGTGAGAATAAAGACTAGAGAGTTTTAAAGCGGGTAAAGATTCAATTAAGCGCACAAAATCCAAGGTATTTTCAGGCGCTATTCCTAATCTAGACATACCAGTATCAATTTTTACATGAACTGGCAATATAGCCTTCTGTTGCTGGGCTGTTTGCGAAAAAACAAAAGCCTGTTGTAGGCTACAAAGAGTAGGTTCTAATCCCCAATAAAGCAATGTTTCTAATTCTTCTGCTGTATTGAGCGCTCCTAAGACTAAAATGGGAGATTCTATTGCCGCTTCTCTTAACTCTATTCCCTCAGATAAAGTAGCAATAGCCAGGCGGGAAACACCTTGAGCTAAAAGAGTTTTAGCTATAGAAGTTGCACCATGGCCGTAAGCATCGGCTTTGATTACTGCCATCAGTTGAGTATTCGGAGAGAGCATTTTTTTGATTTCTCCAACATTATGGGCAATAGCCTGGTGGTCTATTTCCACCCAGGCTCTATGGCGACAAAGTTCTTGGGTCATTTATTTATATATTCTCTTTTCGGGGATTACTAAAAAAGAATTGCTTGAGCTTTTTTCCTCCTAAGTATGAATCTATTTCGTTGATGATATTGTAAATTAAAAAAATAGCAAATAAAAATATAGCTACTGCTAAAGTTTGGTTGTTGAAATTTTCAGTAAATGCAGTATCTAAAGCTGTGAAAATATTTTTGGTATGAACCAGACTTTTGAGAAACGACTCGATTATTATGACATATATCGACATTAGAGTATAAAAAAAGGTTTTAGATAGAACATTAATATAGCGGGCTCTATTGAGATTATTTTTAGCTATGCCAGTTTTGTCAACTACAAAAGTCGCCTTGGAAGCAATAAAAGAACCAAGTAATATCTTAGGCCAAATAATTATATCAATGTAATATCGATCTAGTATGAGCTTTAAAATCAGGAGAATCAAAGAGAAACAGATCATAAAATAGATTGCTCTACCTGAGAGCTCCTTGATTTCATGGATCAACGAATGTACTATTTTCATTATTTTCAAAAAAGTTGATTGATGTAACATTTTAGCAATATAGCAGACTCTAGAGACTGGATTTGCTACTTGAAGCTCATATGTTATCCTGAAAAAAAGCACTGAATATAGACAATAGCCCCTTTTATGACTGACGATAAGAAATTGGGTTTGAGTGATATAGTCCAAAAGGCTGTTTACTTTGGAGTTGGAGTTGCTAATTTTGCGACACAAAGAGCTGGTAGCGTTTTTCAAGAATTACGACAACAGTCACAAAAACTAGCAGACGAAATGGTCAAACGCGGTGAAATGAATGTTGATGAAGCAAGACGTTTTGTTGAAGAGATTCTCAATAATGCCCAAAATCCTGTAGCACAATCATCACAATCAAATAACTCTACTGAGAGTCCTAGACAAATTGAAATTGTCATAGAAGGGGAAGATGAAGAGGTTGACGAGCTCAAAAAGAGAGTTCAAGCCTTACAAAAAGAACTGCGAGATCTTAATAATCAACAGTAAAAATAATATTAATAGGGTATCTTATGGAAGACTGGCAAAAAGAACTGACAAATCTTGTAGAAAATTTGACTAAAGACGCCACTTTTTTTGTACAAGAAGTCACAGAAGGATTTGAAGAATTAACTCAGGAACTGCAAAACATCTTGGTCAATGATCTAGATGTCTTCTGGCAGGAGTTTATGGGATTTATAGATACTGGTATTTATCCTCCAGAAAATAGTGAATTCCTTGATGATTTTCTCAATCCGAGAGTTGAACCTTCAGCCGACTACCATCCTGCCTGTCGCGGCTGTAGCAATTATCATGGCAAAATCTATAGCCAGCAGCTTCTTGTCTGTGGAATTCATCCCTACGGTTGGACAGCGGATGAATCTTGCCCTGATTGGCAATCAGCATCTTCTGATATATAAAATATAAAAGGGGGTTTTCCCCCTTTTTTTAATTATCTATGTTTGCGCGAAGCAGTCTTGCCCTCAAAGGGTTGAACCCCTGTTTTAGGATAGTCATCCTCGCTAGCTTTGAAAATTCGAGCGAAGCCTTCAGTAACTGAAGTTATTAAATTTTGAAAACTTTTTACGATATTCATAGACCTACCTCTCGATAAGTTGATATATATTCATTCTAGATTAGTAACAAAGACTACAATATATCTTTGCAACAACTATTAACTTATGGGAGCCTCAAAAAATAGAAAAAATTAAAGTTGGGTTTACTATTACAGCAACTTTGATTACATCTTCTGGGGGATTCGATCTGGCTCATCATATACTGTCTTATCGCTGAGTATCAGTTGAGAGCCTGGTTCTACATTGCGCAGAGAGTTCAGGCAGGCAAATGGGCTAGGCCTTTCTTGACCTGCATTTTGCAGTAAAGGTATCGAAGTGCCACCTTTGTTATTCTGTAGTTGATAGCAGAGAGTAGCCCCGCCAATACGGGTGCCAGCTTCTTCTAACCAATGCTGAAGAAGGGTTTCTAGTTTTTTGGCGATATATTCACATACTTCTGGTGATTGAGTGACTCTAGCTCGATTGAGTATAGATTCAAATGCTGCTTTGACATAGGGATGATCTTCACTCAAGCGCCCCGGTGAATTGTTTTGATTAAACTCATTGCCTTTATGTCGAACCAAGGTTACTAATAAAGCTGCTAATGCCCTATCAAGTGAACCATAAGAAAAAGGAGTCACCGAGAGAGCTTCGACCTGTTTATAAAAAGTAGCATGGTAATGCTCAAAGCTCTCAAAGTGTGAAAGATCTCTTGGACGAGCCCAATTATAAAGCGTAATCACAAGACCTGGAAAATTTCGCCCTACCCTCGAGGTAGCTTGAATATATTCTGAAGTAGTTTTGGGCTGACCGCAAACGACCATTAAACCAAGTCTTTTAACATCTACCCCAACTGAGAGCATATTAGTAGCCAGAATGACATCAAGGGGTTTTTTGTCTGTTGATTCTGGATCAAAAGGAACCTCTAGTTGATCTAAAAGAATGGGGATTTCCGTAGAATCTTTACGTGAAGTAAGCTCATCAAAATTAACTATTCGCCGGTTGGCTAAATCACGCTCTTTCATTTGCCCAAGGCGAGTTCTGATATCATCATCTACAAGTCGCCTAGTGCCTCCAAGTTCTCTTAGAGAGTTGAAATAGCCAACTAGAGTCATCCAGGGATCGCTAATTTTGCCATGTTTTTCATAGAGTAGTTGGCCTGCTGAGAGCGCTGCTAGATATATCCGAATAATCGTAGCCTTCATTCTTCGACCAGGGGCGCAGATTCCTAGATAAAGCCTCCCAGGATCTGCTGCTGAGGGCGTAATCTGATATGAAAAGAAATTATCTTCAATATCTATAGCTTGAGGAGGAAAAACCTCTACCTGACGATTAAAAATACTCTGGACCTGTTGAGCTGCTTGGCGAATTGTAGCAGTTGAGGCAATGACCTTAGGCTGTACTTTTTGCCCTTCTACTTGCCAACTAGAGAGCTCATCTACAGCAGTTTCATAGATCCCTACTAAAGTGCCCAGCGGTCCACTGATAAGATGTAACTCATCTTGGATGATCAGATCTGGTGGTCTTAGCAATAAATGACTAGTAGTTGTAGCTGCCGGTAGATTGCCACTTTTACGATGACTATCTTCATCTTTAGTATCCCCTGAGCGAAAGCCATGTCTTTGGCAATAGCCATTAACCTGTCCAAACAACATCTGCACTTCACCCTGCCAAGGTAGCCTGGCAAATTTATCTACAGTAGAGATCAACAGACTAGGCAGCAGGCGATAGATCTCCTCATCTACCACAACAATCGGTAATCCTTCACTAGGACTATGACTAAAACTAAAAGGGCATTGCTCTTGGGGATCGCTGCAATAGACCAGAGTACGAGCTCTGCCTTTGGCAAAAGATTCTACTTTGAGATTTTCCTCAGGCTTGATCCGGCTACCACACCATGGACAATTAGTAAGCTGATGCGGAGAGCCAGTACCTTTATCGTTACTTTTATTAGGCAGAGATCTGAGATACTCTTCGCTCTGTTCGGTGCGATTAGGTGTAGTGTTTTGCCCAACCCACAGACCAATGCGAAAAGGCTCTTGCCCCCATTTAACAGGATCTTGTTGTCTGATTACTTCTAAAGCGCAGATTAAAGTAGTGGCTCTTTGAAATTGCTGGAGGGTTAGTAGACGCAAAGTATAGCGCATAAGCACTGCTACTCCTTTTTCCCCATCTCTGTAGCCAAGACCTTTTTGCAATCTGCGGATAGCTAGAGTATAGGTGGTCAGTCCTAGATAGGCCTCGGTTTTTCCACCACCAGTAGCAAACCAGAGTAAATCGCAAATAGCACGATCTTGGTGGTGAACATCACTCAAACCAGGTAAGTTAATCAATATAAAAGCTAATTGAAACAGGCGCCAAGTGCGAAATTTGGGCAAATCAAAGTCACTGATTGAAGCTTTTTCACCCCGTCTGGTTCTCTCAGCATAGAGACTTCGACTACGCTGAATCGACATTGCCTGATTCATCAGACGAAAAGCTTCAAAGGCATTAGGATCTTGTTCTAGTAATAAAATACCTTTTTCTAACCTAGAAAGAGACTCTTGGCATTTATTGAGAGCGTTTTCACCTGATTGTTGATACTCTAATTCTAAAAGAGGAATCTGTTGTTGTTGAAGCTCTAGCCAAGCTCGATAAGCTTTAGGTAAAGGAGCCAGGTATCTTTGGAGTTGACTAATATCACTTTGGGCTAGTACTTCCATATCCAGAACCAATCCCTTCAATTCTGGAATTTTCTGTTCATCTGGAAAATCGCTTCTGGGAACTTCATAACGGGGAATGAAGGTGGTGCGCACTTCATTGGTACGATTGTCGAATTTAGGTCCAACTTTTACAGAAACCCCATGCCCAACAGCAAATTCAACCTGTTTGCGATAGAGCATGTTCATCTGCTCTAGTTCGGCTTTCATCAGCGTATCGAGTTCAGGAATCTTGGGCAGTGGTTTGCGAATAAAGGGATAGGGAAAATCTGAATCTGCTGAATTGATAATTAATTCCGGTTGAAATAGCCAACTGCTGGCTCTGTTTTCTTTGGTTTCTTTTTGCCCATTAACTAAAAAAACTGTGATGATCCAATCACCTTGGCCTGATTTACGTATTTTGAAAGTGATATAGATATCCGCTTCAATGTTCCATTGGTCACTTTTTTCATTATCTAAATTGATAGTGTGAACTTTCTTAATGGGTTGACGTTGCCAAACTCTTTTGGGATTGCCATTGTCTTTGAAATATATTTCACTATCTACTCTTTGGTATTGTCCCCAGCAAGCCTTGATTTGTATTGCTTTGACCTGTCTTTCTACAGAGAAAGTTAAGCCAAATGAAGAAGGATAGAGGCTATTGGAGAGAGAGTTATTAGGCTCACTATTGCCTTCTTCAGAATTATTATCAGTTAGTAGGATTGGAGTTGATTCATCATCTTGTTCTTTGAGTTCAGAGTCTTGTTTTTGGCGAATTTTAGGAGCTATCACACCCAATAAGTAACGATCTAATATATTGCTAGGAGTTAGAACCTCTTCATATTCCCCATTGACAGGTCCTAAAAGATCTCTGTAGAGGGCATCTTGAAACTCTTGCCTCAACTGATATGGCGTGGGGTTTTTGGGAGAGAGTATATCTTCCAAAAGCTCTAGAATTGGTGGAGCAATATTTTCATCATCTAAGCCCAAAATATCAGTTACGTAATCAGGATCTTCAGTTCTAACTCCAGATAGCAGTTTAACTAGATCGCTTCTTTGAGCTTTTTTTACTCTGCTCCAATCAAGGCTAACTTGCTTTTTTATAATTTTTTCATTGAGCTGCTCAAGATTGCAAGATCCAGGCAATATGCGAGGTAAGTTTATTTTTTCCATATCTACTGAGCAAAATTATATACTCTGTATTGTATGCCAAAAACTAGCGTACTTTAAACAAAAAAATAATTAACTAGTCAATCCCTCTAGTATTTGCCAGTTGCCTAAGTTGGCAATAGTCTTGGTAAGATTATCAAACAACCTGTAGCAGTGGTTATCCAATTGCAAAGTCAGCTCATCACTTTTGGCTATCAGATCTACTTGAACTTGTTCTGCTGTAGCTTTGGTGTTATCAATAAGTAATTCTACAGTTACTAATTTACTAAAGGGTACTTTACCGGGAATCTCTCTAGCTACAGTACATTCAGAGCTTTGATATACTATCTCAAAATCGCATGATTTTAAAATTTTCTCAAATTGGACAGTCAAACCTTCTACTGTTTTAGTGACCAGATAACAAGTCAAATAACGTGACATAGATTTTAAAAATATTTTCAATTGCTGATATTTTAATGCATGAGCCGCAGTATCATGGACTATTTTACACAGTTACAAGGACAAAACCAGGCTGTTGAATTCTTAGAGAGTGCCATTAAAACCTCTCGCTTGGCCCCTGCTTATCTTTTCGTTGGCCCTTCAGGAATAGGCAAAACTTTAGCTAGTAATTCTTTTGCCCTAGCTATTTTGATGCTAAATCAGTCTCAAGAGAAATTCAATTCTATTAAAAATAGGGTAATAGCTGAAAATCATCCAGATATATTGATAGTTGAGCCAACTTACCAACATCAAGGTAAATTATTGACATTTAAAGAAGCCTCTGCGGCCAATGTCAAAAAAAAATCGCTTCCCCAAATACGTACTGAACAAATCCGTCAAATTTATCAGTTTTTGCAAAGACCTCCTCTAGAATCTAGCCGTTCAGTAGTGGTAATTCAAGCAGCGCAAACCATGAATGAAACCTCAGCCAATGCCTTACTCAAAACCCTTGAAGAACCGGGATTGGGAATCTTTATTTTAATTGCCAATAGCCTCCAATCGATCTTGCCAACCCTGGTTTCCCGTTGTCAATATATTCCTTTTTCTCGATTGAGCAATAGCCAAATGTGCAATGTTCTGCAACTTAAAGGTCATGGTGAAATCTTGCAATATGAAGATATCTTAACAATGGCTCAAGGCTCGCCTGGAGAGGCAATCGAATCCTATAGTCAATTTCAGAGTATCTCTATAGATCTACGTATTAAGTTAGCCCAATTGCCCAAAGCTCCGCTGGAGTGTTTAACTTTAGCCCAGATGATTGATCAAGAATTAGAAATTGATAATCAACTTTGGTTGGTAGGTTATTTACAACAAAAATATTGGCAAAAATATAATGACCAATCAATAATTTTAGCCTTGGAAAAGGTAAGAAATTATCTAGTATCCTATGTCCAACCTCGTTTAGTTTGGGAAAATTTTTATTTGAAACAATGCTTATAAACTATTTATTAGTTTATCTTGTCTGAATTATTGTAGAAATAATCTTTCCTTAATTTAACAAGAAGAGGTTCAATTTCTGGATCGTAAGATCCTTGTCTTTGTTGTATTATATTGTACCAAGGCAGTCTTTCTGTTTTTGATTGCAATTTATCTACTAATTCATCGACAAGACCAATACAATGAGCTGGGACTCCAGCGACAATTTCTCCTTCTTTGACATCTTTAGTAACTACTGCTCCAGCAGCTACAATGCTGTTTGGTCCAATAGTTACCCCAGGTAATATTACTGCTTGATAGCCTATAAAAACATTATCTTTTATATCAATTTTACCTACAGAATCTAATTTAGTATTAAAAGCCTCATTAAGCATGGCTATAGAACCATCATGTCCAATGAGAGCGCAGCTAGAAAAGTGAACATTATTACCAATTCTTACATAGGAGGGATCAGTAAAATTAGTTTCAATTATAATACTACATTTTTCACCGATAGAATAAAAGTTTCCATGAAGTTTCAGAAAATCTGCATATTCATATCCATTGGGTTTACAGAATTTTCTAAACAGATTTGGAAATAAGCCATATCGCATTGCCAAAATACGAAGTATTTTTTTAATCATAGATTTTCTAATGTAATCAACCTTGATTAATCTCTATATTTTACTAGGCAGTGGATATATCGATAAAAAATATCTTTAAAGTTTGCTTAGGCTTGGTTTAATAGATAACCAATTAGTGGAGAAATCTGTTGTACCCTAGAAACATATAGCAAGAAATTAAGTCAAAACATATCCCATGCTAGAAACATACCAGCAACAGGTAGATCAAAGAGCCCAGCTAGGCATTCCACCTCTTCCCCTGGGCGCAGAACAGACCCAGCAGCTATGTACATTGTTATTGAATCCTCCTAGTGAGCAGATAGAGCATTTGAGATATCTCCTGAGGGAACGTATAGCCCCTGGAGTAGATGAAGCAGCTTATGTAAAGGCCGGTTTTCTAACCGCTATTGCCAAGGGTGAAACTCATTCTCCAGCTATTAGTCCCAAAGAGGCAGTTGAACTTCTTGGTACTATGATTGGTGGTTACAATGTTCATTCTTTGATTGAACTGTTGAGCTCCCCAGTAGCTGAAATTGCTGATGCCTCAGCTACTGCTTTAAGTAAAACCACACTGGTTTTTGATTCCTTCAATGACGTACTGCATCTATCCCAAACTAATGCCTATGCTCAACGAGTACTTAATGCCTGGTCTGAGGCAATCTGGTTTACAGATAGAGCTCCCTTGTCAGAAAGCATCACCGTAACAGTTTTTAAGGTATCAGGTGAAACTAATACTGATGATCTCTCGCCTGCTACTCACGCTACAACTAGGCCCGATATTCCCCTTCATGCTCTGGCTATGCTCGAAACCAGAATGCCAGGAGCTTTAGAGATAATAGCTGAGCTCAAGCAAAAGGGGCATCCTGTAGCCTATGTTGGAGATGTAGTAGGAACTGGTTCTTCGCGAAAATCTGCAATCAACTCAGTGCTCTGGCATATTGGCTCAGATATACCCCATGTACCCAATAAGCGCACTGGAGGATATATCCTCGGCAGTAAAATAGCTCCAATTTTCTTCAATACAGCCGAAGATTCCGGGGCTCTTGCTATTGAATGTGATATCAGCAAAATGGAAACTGGTGATGTCATTACCATCTATCCCTATCAAGGAACTATCACCAACTCGTTAAATCAAGTAATCTCAACTTTTTCCCTGACACCTGAGACTATCACCGATGAGGTGCGCTCTGGCGGTAGAATTCCTCTTTTGATTGGCCGCAGTTTAACTGACAAAACCAGAGAAGCTCTAGGATTACCGGCAAGTGATCTTTTTGTAAGACCTAGCGCTTCTGTTGATACTGGCAAAGGCTATACTCTGGCTCAAAAAATGGTTGGCAAAGCCGTAGGTCTTGCAGGAGTTCGTCCCGGTAGTTCTTGCGAACCAATCATGACTACTGTAGGCTCCCAAGATACCACTGGTCCAATGACTAGAGATGAGCTAAAAGAGCTGGCCTGTTTAGGCTTTAGCGCAGATCTTGTAATGCAGAGTTTCTGTCATACTGCAGCCTATCCCAAATCAGTAGATCTCAAAACCCATAAAGAATTGCCTGATTTTTTCTCAACCAGAGGTGGAGTTGCCCTAAGACCTGGTGATGGAATCATTCACTCTTGGTTAAATCGTATGCTTTTGCCTGATACAGTGGGCACTGGAGGGGATTCTCATACCCGGTTTCCTCTTGGGATATCTTTTCCGGCTGGTTCTGGCTTGGTAGCCTTTGCGGCTGCTTTAGGAGTGATGCCACTAAATATGCCTGAATCTGTATTAGTAAAATTTACTGGCAAATTACAAGCGGGAATTACCCTGCGCGATGTAGTCAATGCCATACCCTATATTGCAATCCAACAGGGCAAGTTGACTGTAGACAAGCAGAACAAGCAAAATGTTTTCTCAGGTAGAATCATGGAAATGGAAGGTCTACCTGATCTCAAGCTCGAACAAGCCTTTGAATTGACTGATGCTACGGCTGAGCGCTCTTGTGCTGGTTCTACGATTAAATTGAGCCCAGATACAGTAGCTGAGTATCTAAGATCCAATGTCGCTCTATTAACCAATATGGTGGCCAGAGGGTATCAAGATGCTCGTACTATCACTCGCCGCGTGGCTAAGATGCAGCAATGGTTGAATAATCCTGTTCTTATGGAAGCTGATACTGATGCTGAATATGCAGAGATCATTGAAGTAGATCTAAATCAAATTAAAGAGCCCCTAGTAGCAGCGCCCAATGATCCAGACAATATTAAGCTGATGAGTGAATGTGTTAATGACAAAATCGATGAGGTTTTCATTGGTTCATGTATGACCAATATTGGACATTACCGCGCAGCGGCCAAGATTCTAGAAGGAGCAATCTCTACTAAAGCCAAGCTCTGGATTTGTCCTCCCACCCGCATGGATGAAGAACAACTGCGCGCTGAGGGAATCTATGATATTTTTATCGCGGCAGGAGCTAGAACTGAGGTGCCTGGCTGTTCGCTCTGTATGGGTAACCAAGCCAGAGTAGAAGATGGAGCTACTGTATTTTCTACTTCGACTCGCAATTTTAATAACAGAATGGGCAAAGATGCTAGAGTTTATCTCGGATCGGCTGAATTAGCCGCTGTCTGCGCTCTGTTAGGCAGAATTCCAACCCAGGCTGAATACTTGGAAATAGTCAGCAGTAAAATAGATCCTTTTGCCGAGGATCTTTACCGTTACTTAAACTTTGACCAGATCTCTGATTTCGTTAATCAAGGTAGAGTAGTTGCTCTTGAAGATATGCCCAAGGTAGAGGATTTTCTGAGCGTCTAATATCTATAGCAGAAAATTCTGAGAAAGGTTAACATAAGTTAACAACACCTTATGATTATGATAGAAATAATCAGAGAAAGAATGCTCTTATACGTAACTAGGAGATATGCAGAGTGAATAAAAATAGTAAGAAGTGGCGCAACGCTGGGCTTTACGCTTTATTGCTGATTGTTCTTGTAGCGCTTGCTTCAGCATTCTTTGACAGAGAAACCCAAACTCGGGAAGTTTTAAAATACAGCGATTTCATTCAACAGGTAGAAAACCACAAGATTACGAGAGTTAGCTTGAGCAGTGATCGTAGCGAAGCTCGGGTTCCTAATCCTTCTGGTCCATCTTTTATAGTTAATCTGCCCAATGATCCTCAGCTAATCAATATTCTGACCGAAAATGGGGTAGATATTGCAGTACAACCTCAAGCTGACGATAGTCTTCTTTTTAGAATACTGAGCAGTCTGTTCCTACCTATGATCCTTTTGGTTGGTTTGTTTCTGTTGTTGAGACGTGCCCAAGGTGGTCCTGGATCACAGGCGATGAACTTTGGTAAATCTCGCGCCAGAGTGCAAATGGAACCACAGACTCAGGTGACTTTTGGGGATGTAGCCGGCATCGACCAAGCTAAACTGGAACTGACTGAGGTAGTTGATTTCCTCAAAAATGCTGATCGCTTTACCGCTATCGGCGCCAAAATTCCCAAAGGTGTACTTTTAGTAGGACCTCCAGGAACTGGTAAAACTTTACTAGCCCGGGCTGTAGCAGGCGAAGCTGGAGTTCCCTTTTTCAGCATCTCTGGTTCAGAATTTGTCGAGATGTTTGTAGGGGTTGGTGCTTCTAGGGTAAGAGATCTTTTTGAGCAAGCTAAAACCAACGCGCCTTGTATTGTTTTTATCGATGAAATTGATGCAGTAGGTCGTCAAAGAGGGGCTGGTTTAGGTGGAGGTAATGATGAGCGTGAACAAACTCTCAATCAATTACTAACAGAAATGGATGGTTTTGAAGGCAATACTGGAGTGATCATCATAGCTGCTACCAACAGACCTGATGTATTAGACCCTGCCCTTTTAAGACCAGGCCGCTTTGATCGCCAAGTAGTAGTTGATCGCCCCGATTATGCTGGTCGCCAAGAAATTCTCAATGTTCATGCCCGTGGCAAGAGCCTAGGTCAAGATGTCGATCTCGATAAAATCGCCCGACGTACTCCTGGCTTTACTGGAGCAGATCTTTCCAACTTGCTCAATGAGGCTGCTATTTTGGCTGCCAGACGCAACTTGAGTGAAATCTCTATGGATGAGATTAATGATGCTATTGACCGCGTTTTGGCTGGACCTGAGAAGAAAAACCGCGTGATGAGTGAAAAGCGCAAAAATCTAGTTGCCTATCATGAAGCTGGTCATGCCTTAGTAGGTGCCTTGATGCCAGATTATGATCCTGTACAGAAAGTCTCGATTATTCCGCGTGGCCGCGCTGGGGGAATCACTTGGTTTACCCCTAGTGAAGATCGTATGGAGTCTGGGCTCTATTCGCGCTCCTATCTCCAAAATCAGATGGCAGTTGCCTTAGGCGGACGTGTAGCTGAAGAGATAGCTTTTGGTGAAGAAGAAGTCACCACAGGCGCTTCTAGTGATCTCCAGCAGGTTGGAAATGTAGCCCGCCGTATGGTTACCCGTTTTGGTATGAGCGAGCGCCTGGGTCCAGTTGCCTTAGGTAGACAAAATGGCAATGTTTTTCTAGGAAGAGATATTGCCTCAGATCGTGATTTTTCTGATGAAACTGCAGCAGTGATTGATGAAGAAGTTCGCCAGTTGGTGGATCAAGCCTACAGCAGAGCTAAGACCGTTCTGGTTAACAATCGCTCAATTTTGGATCAATTAGCCCAAAAACTGGTTGAAAAGGAAACAGTTGATGCAGAAGAGCTACAAAATCTTCTGGCTAATAATGATGTGAAAATGGCAACTTTTGCTTAACTTCACTTGTTTTTTTAAAAAAAGACCCATCTCTTGAATTAGAGGTGGGTTTTTTAATCTCAAGAGGATGAAATTGGCAATGATCCCAGAGATGATTCTTATGCTTATATCCCTCTTCTGTCAACTTCCGAATCAGGCAAGTAGTAAATAAAGGCTCATTATCCAGAAGAATAAAAGGGCTTAAATTGATTCATTGCACCGATTAGCTGATTGAATCCAAGCAATAACTTAGAGTTAGGGAAAATATTTAGCCAGGGACAAATCAACCAAAATAGAAGGAGTGGTTGGACAATTAAACAAAAATTATTTAAAGTATTTTTCCATTTCTCTATGTTGCTAAAATCAGTAAAACGATAATCTAAGCATTAACTGAAACTATGCCATTATCTATTTTTCCTACACTTCCTAAATATTGTCTAGCTATATAATCAGTTTTTTTACCCTTTTTCCTATCGCCAGTTTCATCAATGACTACTGTAAT
>CAISPN010000093.1 GCA_903887375.1 uncultured cyanobacterium | reverse complement strand
GGTGCAGGAAATGACACCTACATTGTCAATAACAGCGCTGATGTAATCACTGAAGCTGCTAATGCTGGAACCGATGTAGTTCAATCTTCTGTAAATTATGTTCTTGGTCCTAACATTGAAAATATAACTCTAACTGGGACTGCTAATACTAATGCAACTGGTAACAATCTCAATAACACCATTACAGGCAATACTGGAAACAATATTCTCAATGGTGGAGCTGGAGCTGATACCCTAAATAGTGGAGGTGGAAGAGGTATAGATACATACCAATATTCTCAAGTTAGTGATTCAATTTGGGGTACTAATACTAATCGTCTATATGACACGATCACAGGTTATAAGGTAGGAGATCGAATTGATGCTACTTCCTTTAATGGCAACAGAGTTCTCCGTTCTAGTGTTGGCAGTATTGCTGTAACTAACACTAATCCTTTGACTCTTGCAAGAATCCAAGCTCTTTTGACCAATACTACTTTTGCAGCTAATAGTATAGTTGCCTTTACGACTTCAGGAACAGGTAGTGGCACTTTTGTTGCGATCAATGATGCTACCTCTGGCTTTAGTGCTACCAATGATCAGTTAATCTTCTTGCAGGGTTACAATATCTCTGCTACCAATACCATTACGGTAATTTAACTAGTTAAAGGCTCTTTTCTCACCGTTATATCACTAGATAGTATAACGGTGAGATTTTTTTAAAGTTTCTCTCCAATATTTGAGAATTTTTACCTAATGTGAGAGCGGAGAGGATTTAACTTTCGCGAACCATCTAGCAATAAAAGCCAGATGATAACAGCAAGAGAATGGACAATAACACTAGGCCAGATAGAACCTGTTAAAAAATAGCTTATTGTGCAGACAATACCCAACAAGGCAGCTAGAAGCAGAAAAACAGGATTGAAAAAAGTAGGATTAGCTCTACGAAATGTAGTAAGTGCAATAATAGGATGATAAACAGTAAATAAAATTAAACTAATTAGCGCCGCTAGAATCCAGCTTGGCTCAGTTACCTTTTCTAGACGATGAGGAATTAACAGAACTCTAAAAACAATTTCCTCACTTAGACCGGGTGTAAAAATTGCCACAAGAATAGTAACAATTTGCGCTCTTAAATTTTGCAAAGAAGCTTTCCAGCGAAAAAAACCGGAAGCAAACCCAATAGGTAAACTCACTAATGCATACAATAGGATAGACTGTACTGTGATCCACCAGGTATAGGGCGTTACTTTGGTATAAAAAGCCAAAATAAGACGGGTCAAGAATACTGAAATCAATGGAAGTCCATTAATTAATGTTGGTGGAACTGGATAAATATCACTCTGATAACCCCCAACTTCATTGGTACGAATAAAATTAAGTGAGCTGCCATGCTCAAAAAACAGACGACTCATCTGATCAGCTGCGCGTCTTGGGATCATTGATTGCCAAGTCAGAAGAGCTGCTCTAACATCCTGAAAACGGAAGAATTGCCCTGTTCGTTGATTAATACCTGAAATTGTATTAATATTTTTTTGCCAATCGGGTCGAATAATACCAAAAGGGATTATTTCATTTTCTAGGGCATCAGCTAAGGCTGTAAACTCTTTTGAGATTGGATCATCTTTAAGAGAATGATTCTGCAATTGTTGCTTAATTTTTTGCATCATTATATAGAATGCCTGCATAGAATCTTGCACGCAGGATGTCCCAGGGCTGACAACCGAGATTCCTGTTCCATCACCAGTGCGATAGCGGGCCATCATTATCTCTGTCTGCAAGAGTAATTCACCAATAGGATCTATGCCGACATTTTTATATAGATATTGATTAAGCCAATTTAAATCAACAATCACATCAGAAATAGGACGAGTTGGCATCCACCCTCTTTGTAGGTTTCCGGCATAAGTTTGCCAACTTGTCTTGCTAGCAATTATGCCATCTGGATTATGCGCATAGATTTGTTCGTACTGAACGTCAAATTGTAATTCTCCTGTCAATGGCTCTCGGATTACTTTGGCTATGCCATAGGCAAAATGTCCAGTTGGGAATGTCAGAAAACCTAATTCACCTTTTTTTCCGCCAATCCCTCCAAAATTGTGTACTACTAAGCCGGAGTCTCCCTGCCGCCATTGGGTGTAGTTTTTATCTGGATTTGGCTCAATTAAAACTGTATTTAATAGCCCTTTTTTCTCTTTGGTATTTTCCCAGTTTTCTAGATCAATATAATGTAAACCTGCTTTTTTTCCTGTAATCAAGCGGTTGGTTTTTATTTGAAAAGCCATTCTAGGTTTTAGAGACTGGACTGTAAAAATACCTCTATGATCTTTGTCTCCATAAATATACCAACCCATTACATTGGCAGGTGAATTTTCAATATGATCTGGGGTGAAATTGTACCTACCGTCACGACTTAGGGGCTGTTGTGGCAGACGAATAATTTCTTTTATTCCATCGAATTTACCAGTATTATGATTGTAATGAATCACCTGATATAGATTACTAGGGCAATTTGATTTTTCTGGACAAATAGATGATTTTTCTTGATTTGATATTGATTTAATAATCTTGACTAGCCCATAAAAACGTCCTGTAACTTGTAGAGGGCTAGTGCTAATTTGCAAAACTGTATGATTGTTTTTATCTTGGGTTATTTTAACATCTTCTAAACTAACTATTACATCATCTCTATCTCTTGCACCAGCTAAAGATTGTAGAGGTCCAACTCGAGATCTTCCATTAAGCCTAATCGGTAAAACATTACCCTCTAATAGTCCCTCTTTGGCTTGATCACTGAATTTAATATCAGTAGTAACCAATTTTACATAAGATTGTATTTCCGGAAGATCTTGCCAGGTAACAATAACTTTTTTCCCAATTAAATCACCCTTTGTTTTAGCAGCATGATAAACCTCCAACCAAACCCAATCTAAAGAATTACTAGCATTGATTTCCTCTTGAGTTGGTAAAATCAATCTACCTACCCAGTTGCCTGTAGGCTGATAAATTTCTGGTGAAACTTTTTGTTGCAAGTCATAGTAATCGGGCTGATTAAAATCAGCCCGATTAGTAATACTATAGTTAGACTCTAAGGGAATTTTTGTCGGTTTACTAGAGAAGAAAAATATCTTAACTGCTATTAATAAAAAAATAACTAAAGCTAATATTTTCCAAATTGATCTTCCGCTGTTTAATTTAATCATTTAAATTCTAATTCTAAAAATTCAACCAAATTTAGGACTTATTTGGCTAATAAATATTAACTATAGTTATTGTTTCTTACTTTTTTTGCTGCCATATCTATTGCCTGAGCATATGTCCACTGACTTACAGTTTTAAGTGCGGCTATATTTTTAAAGCGTAACATTAGAGAGTCATCTCCTGTTATTTTTACGATTTCCTGCGCCACGACTTTACAGCAACTATGGGGATACTTAATGATCTGCTCTTCGGCAAAGCGAATTACTAACCAGTTTTGCTCTAGAAAAAATCTATCTCTTGTACAATCTCTGTCAGATCCAAGGTAGTGGATAGGTTCACCATTGTCATATACATAGGGCTCATCAATTTCAATATCAATATAAAGATTAGATTTTTTATCCCAATAAACAAAATCCGGTATATATGGATAATGGAAATTCGGGATATTAAAACCTTTTTTAACCATGATTTTTTTAGAAAAATATATGGCTAATATTTCTTTAAAATCTGCTTCGGCTCTTCCAGATTTGACATTTCTATTAATTGTATTAGGACTAGAAGCACTAGCCAATATTTCCATCTTTATTTGTTCTCTATAATCAGCAATTTTTTGAGGAGTTAATGATTTTTGGTAATCTTGTTGGTGTCGCTCTAGTCTTGCTTTATTGATTCTCAGGGATTCTTGGTATTTTGAGATCGCATTTTTGTGGTTCTTGATGCGCTGTTCAAAGGTTGTTATCTGTGAGTAAACTTGCCATACTATAACGAAACTCACAAATAAAAACAAAATCAGCGCTATTGTCACGTTGGATTTAAGCAATAACCCGGATAAAAATACTCCACCGATTGCCTCTAGTGAGACTAAAGTTATATTTAACTTTGTAGGTGTTGGACCTGGCTTTGCAGAAGTTAAAAGCGCTGGATCTGGTGGACAAGGAGGCAATGCACTTGCAAGTCTGCTGAGGTTTTCTGGAATGAGAATAATAGGAAAAGTTTCCATCAAAAATAGAGCCTACCGATTTTGATATACCATAATAGCCCTATATTTACCCCCTAGATAAGTTAATCTTGTTTTTACAATAATCTAGATATTTGGCAGTGAGAGCCTCAAGTGATTGGTTGGGATAGTAAGGGATTAATTGTAGTAGCTCGATTTAAAGCCTTTAATGCTTCTTCTGCTTGGCCAATTTTGGCTA
Source organism: uncultured cyanobacterium (assembly GCA_903887375.1). Taxonomy (GTDB): domain Bacteria; phylum Cyanobacteriota; class Cyanobacteriia; order Cyanobacteriales; family Microcystaceae; genus CAISPN01. Next base: position 35,453 of record CAISPN010000093.1, on the reverse strand, counting down.
GAGAATAGCCTAGATTGTACCAAGCATATTCATCCTCGGGATCTAGATCAATGGCCATTTTGTATGCCTTGGTAGCACTAACAAAATCTGCCAAGTATCTGTAACAATCTCCCTGTTTGTAATAGGGATAGAAGCAATCCGAGCTATATTTTATAGACTTTTGGTAGCTCTCAATAGCTTTCCTGTAATTGCCTAAATTACGATGACAATCGCCAATTCTATAGTAAGACCAGTAATCCTGAGGACGTAATTGACTTGCTTTTTGATAGTATTCAATAGCCTTGGCAAAATTCTTGAGATAGCGCCAACAATCCCCAATGCGGTAATTTACCCAATAGTCTTCTGGCCTGAGAGCTGAAGATTTTTCAAAACAGTTAATTGCTTCATCTAATAATTCCAATTCTTCAGCAAGAAGATAACCCAAGTGATACCAAGACCAGTAATTTTGGGGATCTACAATAGTAGCTTGACGGTAAGAATCAACGGCTTGTTCAAACTTACCTAATTCATCTTCAATACAAGCTTTATGATACCAAGCCCAGTAGTCTAGAGGTTTAGCTTCTATTGCCTGCTTAAAACAAGTCAAAGACTCTTCTAAATTTCCCTGTTGCTCATGCCAACGTCCATGCTGATACCAATACAAAAAATCATCATCGGCAGATGCTTGACAATCATCTTCTCTCGAGCATAAAAGATCCTCTTTTACTTGCTTTGAGTGGAATTTTGCAAATTGTGCCATTTTTCCCACAGGTCAGGTCGTCTTTTTTTTGTTCTTTCAATCGCTTCGTGTTCTCGCCATTTTTCAATTTCTCGGTGATTGCCAGAAAGTAACACATTGGGAACTTCCCAACCACGAAAAACTGGTGGACGAGTGTATTGTGGATAGTCTAACAGTCCTTGGGCAAAACTTTCACCCTTTAGTGATTCTTCTTTACCTACAGTTCCTGGTAACAGACGAATTACTCCATTAATTAAAGCTAGGGCAGGCACTTCCCCACAAGTGAGAACAAAATCACCCAATGATATCTCTTGAGTTACTAGATGAGCGACCCGTTCATCTACTCCTTCATAATGTCCACAGATAATGACAATTTGTTCTGTCTCAGTAGCAAGTTTTTGTAATATTGGCTGGTTGAGGGGGCGACCTTGTGGGCTCATCAGAATCACTTCCCGTTTGGCTAACTGGGGAAGTGATTCTACCGCAGCAAAGATAGGCTCAGGCTTGAGTAGCATACCTACTCCACCGCCATAGGGCTCATCGTCTACCTTTTTATGTTTGCTTAGTGAAAAATCTCGAGGATTAACTAAATTAACCTGGGCAATGCCTTTATTTAAGGCCTTACCCAGTAACCCACTAGCTAAAGGTGAACTAAAAAAATCTGGAAATAGAGTGATTACATCTAAACGCACTTGGATAATTCAGCAGGCAATAATTTTGCTTCTATTCTAGCTCTTGTTGATAGCATTCTAATGCTAATTGAATCAACTGATGGACTAATTCAGAGAAATCAATACCACTGGCAGCCCAAAGTTGTGGATACATACTAAAGTTGGTAAAACCAGGAAGGGTATTGATTTCGTTGATGAGTAAATCACCAGTACTTTCAATATAGAAAAAGTCTACTCTGGCTAACCCAGCAGCATCAATTGCCCTAAAAGCTTCTAGTGACATTTGCTGAATTTTTTGTACTATATGCACGGGAATATCTGCGGGAATATGCATCTGTGAGCGCCCATCAGTGTATTTGGTCTCATAGTCATAAAATCCACTTTCGCCGCTGTAAGTGATTTCTCCTACCACTGAAGTTAGAGCATTATCATTGCCTAAAACAGCACATTCAAGTTCTCTTGGAGTTGGTATACCCGATTCAATTATCACTCTGCGATCATAGAGAGTTGCTACTTCTAGCGCTTTACTTAACTGCTCTATATCTTGAGCTTTGGAAATACCCACTGAAGAGCCTAAATTAGCAGGCTTAATAAAACAGGGAAAACCAATTTCTTCTGCTATTGATTGAGCAAGTTCAACTTGAGCTTCAATAACCCTCTCTCTTGTACTGGATATATATTTGACTTGAGGCAAACCAACTTGATTAAAAGCTGCTTTCATGGCTATTTTATCCATACCCAAAGCAGAGCCCAATACTCCACTGCCAACATAGGGCAAGTGCAGCAGACTAAATAAGCCCTGAATAGTGCCATCTTCTCCATTGGGACCATGCAACATAGGCAGCCAAAGTTCTACTTTATCAACCTCAGGAGGAAAATGCCAGAGGCTTCCCTCTATTTGAGTAATCGGAGCTTGAGATTCTAACAAGAGCCTGGAAACTTCACTATCTCGCCAATAACCATTGCTCTGTATATAGAAGGGAATTACTTGATAGCGCTGCCTGTTAACTTCACTATTAAGAGCTTTATAGACCGCTGTTGCTGATTGTATAGATACTTCATGCTCACCAGAGCGCCCTCCAAAGAGTAAGCCAACTCTCATTTTTCACCTCTTGCTATTTGTTTTCAGCTAGGATATCATGCCCCATTGCCTTCAATAATGTTAAGAAATATGACAATTCTGCCATTAAACCAGCATGAAGTCTTGACAGCCAGAGAAAGTTTGGTTAAAGTTGGTGATATACCCGCAGGGTTATCTAACTCACAATAGTATGAAGGACAAAACTAAGGTCACCCTATATTTACCTCCAGAGATGCACCATCGGCTCAAGGTCAAGGCTGTATTGGACAAAGAGTCGATGTCGGATATTGTCCAAAGAGTCGTATCTCTCTATCTGAAATATCCCGAGAAGATGGAGGAAATAGAAGAGGGAAGACATGGTAAAACCTATCAAGTGCATTCTTGTCCCCAATGTGCAACTTCGCTAGTTCTAAAAGATGGTCAATTAAATCCAGTTGAGAGTCATTCAATTCTTGAAGATGATCTAGAACTAGAGATCCCGATTGTACATAAAAACACATTAATTCCCTGTTGAATCGCTGTTCACCATAAAAATAATTAAGGTCGATGCAATGAAAGAAGAGCTAAACATCCTAATTCAAGCTCAATACCCTTTAATCTATCTAGTCACATCAGAAGAACAAAGGGCTGAGCAGGAAATAGCCAAAATGGCACAGCATCGAGGTGTTTTTATCTGGACAGTTACCCATGGAATCGTCGAGTATGGTCAGGTTCGCCAGACAACCCAACACAACACAGTTTCGCCAGAATCTGCAATTGAATGGGTAATCAGACAAAAAGAATATGGCATATATATCTTCAAAGATCTCCATGCCTTCATTGATGCTCCGGTAACCACTCGTTGGTTAAGAGATGCAATTGCCAGTTTTAAGGGAACCGAAAAAATCATCATCTTGATGTCTCCAGTTCAACAAGTTCCCATAGAGCTGGAAAAAGACATAGTTGTCTTGGATTTTGCCATGCCCAACATGGAAGAGCTTGATCAGGTGCTCTCTCAACAACTGGAATATACCAGAAATAGGAGAGTTTCTAGTGAAGTCAGAGAAAATTTACTCAAAGCAGCTTTAGGTCTGACCATAGATGAGGCTCAAAAGGTTTATCGTAAGGCCTATGTCAAATCAGGATCTTTAACTCAAGAGGAAGTAGAAATAGTCCTTTCTGAGAAAAAACAGCTTATCCGACGCAACGGCATTTTAGAGTACATTGAAGAAGATGAAACTATAGAAGCAGTTGGTGGGCTAGATGAGTTAAAAAAATGGCTCAGACAGCGCTCAGATGCTTTCACACAAAGAGCTAGAGTTTATGGACTGCCTCAACCAAAAGGAATGTTGATTTTGGGTGTACCGGGTTGTGGCAAGTCAATGATAGCCAAGACTACTTCGCGTCTATGGGGACTGCCAATACTGCGGTTAGATATGGGAAGAGTTTATGACGGTTCTATGGTAGGCAGATCTGAAGCCAACCTGCGTAATGCTCTCAAAACAGCCGAGTCCATATCACCGGTGATCCTTTTTATTGATGAACTAGACAAGTCCTTTGCTGGTAGTGGTGGTTCTGCTGATTCTGATGGTGGTACTTCCAGTAGAATCTTTGGTTCGTTTTTGACCTGGATGCAGGAAAAAACATCCTCAGTATTTGTAATGGCTACGGCCAACCGAGTAGAGAGGTTGCCAGGCGAGTTTCTCAGGAAGGGTCGCTTTGATGAGATATTCTTTGTAGATTTACCCACTTCCCTAGAGCGTCAAGCAATTTTTAAAATTCATTTAAACAAAAGACGTTCTGAAATTTCGCGATTTGATACAGAACAGCTTGCCAAGGTTTCTGATGGTTTTTCCGGGGCAGAAATTGAACAGGCGATTATTGCGGCAATGTATGAAGCATTTGCTCAAGATCGTGAGTTCACTCAGCTTGATATTATCGCTGCAATCAAGTCTACTTTGCCTCTTTCACGTACAATGACTGAGCAGGTCTCGGCGCTACGAGACTGGGCCCGCCAAAGGGCTAGACCTGCTTCAACCTCCGTAGCTGAATATCAGCGCATGGAGTTCTAACAAGCTTTCACCTTGGAGTAATGCTACAAGGTGCAAAGGCTAGTTCAAAAGAGAGCTAGCAGTTCACAATCGGTTCAATTTGTTGTTGTCTTCTTTTATATCCTATTGGAGGAAATCCAAATGTCCCACTTTAGCACTTTACGTACAAAAATCACTGATGCAGAAATCCTCAAAGCTTCTCTACGCGATCTTGGGATCGGCGTTAGTACAGGAGCTGAGGTCAGGGGTTACAATGGTCAGCTTGTTCGTGCTGACATTGTTGCTACCTTGGAAGGTGAGTATGATTTGGGTTGGTCCCAAAAGAGTGATGGTAGTTTTGATTTGATTGCCGATCTCTGGGGTGTCGCCAAAAAGCACAACCAGACTGAGTTGATTAACTCAATCAACCAGAAGTATGCTGTTAATAAAACCCTAGCCGAAGTTAAACAACGTGGCTTACAAAATGCCAATGTTAAATTAGTTCTACAAAAGTAAACTTTCAGATTTTGTCTTGTTTTTTTAATAGCTGATCTTCAAAGGAGATCAGCTATTATTTCTTGATGTTAATTAGTGATTTTGCAGATATTCTTACAAGAAGGAATCAATAGACTATGCCAAATCAAATAATCAATATTGAATTTTCAGATCAAGTAAAACTTTTAGGAATTTCTCTGACAATCAATCCAATTATTGGCTGGGGTAACTACGCACTCAATTTGGCTCTTCAACTTCCACGGATTTCTAATTTCTCGCCAGTTGTTTTATTTGCACCTCATCGTCAGGAGCTTCTCAATCCTCTACATAGAGAGATTATTAGTCAGCTAGTAACTCAACAGCAACAAATTCAAAAGATTATGAGTGAAAATCAAGCTAATCAGATAAGTTTGAATATACCTATATTACATGCTTTAAACGCTCAATTAGTAAGAAAGTATTCTAATCTTATTGGTAGTCAAAATATAGCTTTGGATTTTAGCGTAGATACCAACATTTCACCTGAAGCCCTACTACGAGCTCGACATTATGATCTCATTATTGCTGGCTCATCTTGGAATGCGCAAATGCTGCAAAGTTATGATATTAAAAATGTCCAAACAGTTTTACAAGGTATTGATCCTAGTAAATTTCACCTTGCCCCTAAGGCAAATCTTTTTAAGGACCGCTTTGTGATTTTCTCTGGTGGCAAGTTGGAGTACCGGAAAGGGCAAGATATTGTAGTTGAGGTATTTAAGAGATTTGTAGCTCGTCATCGTGAGGCTTTATTAATTACATCTTGGTACAATGCTTGGCCTAGTACTATGATGGGAATCCAGGAAAAAGGATATGTTCAGGGAATACCCCAACTTACCTCAGAAAAAAAACTCCTTGTCAAACAATGGTTGATAGCTAATGGTATTAATGATGAAAACTGCATTGATCTGGGAATAGTCGCTAATGATCTGTTGCCACCAATAATGAGAGAAGCAGATGTAGCAATCTTTCCCAACAGGGCTGAAGGTGGTACTAATCTAGTGGCGATGGAATGCCTTGCTTGTGGGGTGCCGACTATACTTTCTGCCAATACTGGTCATCTAGATCTTATAAAAGATGAGCATTCTTATTCTCTAAATTCTCAAACCCCCGCCAACCCAGATAGCTTTGAGATTGGGAGTGATGGCTGGGGTGAATCAGATATTGAAGAAGTCTTAGAAACCCTAGAGCATATTTATAATCATCCAGACCAAGCCAAAAACAAAGGACATAAAGCCGCTACATTCATGCAGGATTGGACATGGGAAAAGCAAATCACTCGTTTAAGCAATTTTTTGTGATTAGTCGAAATAGAATAATGTAACCAACTTATGAAGATCTTCGGCCTCGCTGCATGTGTGCAAAAGAGTCTGGCTGTCATGGAACGCAAAACAGATCAATTGTTGACAGCGAGATACAATCTCAGTATTACAAAGACTACTAGCTTCGGCTAAAGAAAGCCCATCATGTTCTGGTTTTTCAATCAGATGAATCACTTGTTGAAGTTGTTCTTGTGATTCTCTTGGTTGACGCTCTAGGCTTTGGGGCAGGATCACTGTCAGCAGATTTGGATCTGCTCGCATTGCCCCTTTGATGACAGCGGAATTGGTCCCAGTGGCGCCAGAAGTCAGTAAGCGATTGCCGGATAAAACAAGAGCATAGCTCATCATTTCAATCAACTGTTGATGGATGATGGGCACATGGCGTGAACCTAGGATGGCTAATTTCTTAGAGCCTGTTTGCGCAATGGCCGCAAGTTCATGCTCTAGGGTATCGATTGTGGGTATGTCTATGGACTGGCTCAAAGATTTTACTTGGATAAATTCATCTATATAAAATAATACCCTAGCTTCTTGAGGTTATTTAAATATAGCAATGGCAAAAGTGCCTAACCAACTTCTGATAAGATCATCTATAAACCGGCACTATAGAGCGTGATAATGACCACACCAGATTTTTGTAAAGGAATCAAGTATTTTGGAGAGAATTGGCCAGAATTTGAGAACTATGCTCAAAATGCTGCTATTGCTTCAGGATCTATAGCTATATCTTCACCGGCAGATCCCAGTGCCGTTTATCAGACTTTGCTATCAGCTGACGCGCTGCGTTATTTAACCCTTCAGATGACTGCAACCAAAGCATCTGGTCATCCTGGGGGTTTTGCTAGTGCTGCTGAAGTTATAGCAGCTTTGGTGATGCTTGGCCATAAAAATCTCATCACAGAAGTTGGTCATCATGCGCCGGGATTTTACAGTAATGTTTTTCTAGACGGTTCGCTTGAAAAAATTGGCATCAACAACGTAGAACAGCTAGGCGATAGATTTAGAGAGATGCATGGACTATTGGGTCATCTTTCTGGTCAGATTCCAGGGCTATTGAGTCCAGCTGGCCCATTGGGACAGGGGCAGCATTTTGCCATGGCCGCTGCTAAATTGCACCGCGATGTTCTCTTTCCGGTAACTATAGGTGATGGTGGATTAGGTGAGCCCTACATCATGAGTAGCTTTGGGCATTTCCACACTGCTTATCCTAAAGTAACTAACTTTTTACCGATTTTGATCTGGAATGGCTATAGTCAAGAGCATCACAGTATGGTCTCAACCAAGACCAATCGGCAGATGATTGACTACTGGTTGGGTAATGGTTTTGCTGAAGTTCTCTTGGTAGATGCCAAAGAGTATGATGATACCCAGCAAGTTGGAGATTATGTTGATAGTACTCGATTTTCCCTCACACAGCGCCTGGCATTTGCTCAAGATATTCTCGAATCAACCGCTAGAGCTGCTTCTCTAGCTTTAAATGGTAAATTAACTGTTCTAATTATCAAACAGTTAAAAGGAGCTGGGGTCCACAAACTAGGAGCTCAATCACACAACCTGTATCCTGGCGATACCCTAGATAATGAATATATAGTCAAAGCCCTACAAGAAAGAGCACTTTCACCCCAGTCTTGGCAGATTGTTCGCACTAACTGGCAAAGATCTGCAGGTGGAAAGGCAGCCGATAAAGTTGTCACCGAGCATGTTCTCCCGCTAAAAGATCTAGGTGAATTGCCATTAAATGAATATGCCCTAGATGAGAAAAAAGTAGCGACTACTGTGATGGGAGAGTTGGTTGTTCATGTGGGCAAAACAGATTCTAACTTTGTAGTTACCAATGCTGATGGTAATGCCGCCTCTGGGATCAATAACATTAACGTCGGTCTAAAAATTGTCCATCCTACCGCTGATGAAATTTATTTCCAGCAACCAGATGGACAAGTCTATGAGCCATTGAGTGAAGATGCTTGCGCTGGCTTGGCCGCTGCTCAATCGCTTTTAGGAGCCCGGAGTCTTTGGTGCTCTTATGAATCATTTGCTATTAATGGTCTGCCGATCTGGCAAACTGTCACCCAAGCTATGGCTGAGCTACGCCGTCCTACTCCTTGTGCGATTACTTTATTTACTGCAGGAGCCCTCGAGCAGGGACGCAATGGCTGGACTCACCAAAGACCTGAGATAGAGAATTACTTTGCCGCGATGATGCGCAATGGCAATATATTTCCTCTTTTTCCTTGTGATGCCAATAGTATTGCTATTTGTTATCAATGGGCACTTTCTAGCAGCAATAAAGGGATTACCATCACTGCTAGTAAATCACCTTTGCCTATCTTGAGCACTTTTACACAAAATCAACAAGCCTTGAAAGATGGGGGCTTTATCTTAAAAGAAACCCCCGGTAGCAAAAAAGTAGTATTTGCTGTGATTGGGGATATGACCCTCATTCCAGTTCTTGCGGCAGCTGAGAAACTCACAGCAGAAGGTATAGGTGTGCGAATTGTTTCGGTTATTAGTCCTCGTCGCCTTTATAGACCAACTGATGTGGCTTGGTCTACTTGTAGCCAAGCTGATGAAGGTTTCTTGGATGATCAAGGTTTTGAACGTCTCTTTGGCGCAGATGCTCTACTAGCTGTCACTGGAGGTTCTAGTGCTATGCTTGAGCCAATTCTCTTGCGTAGTAAATCCCCCCGTGATACCTTTGCCTGGAAAAGAGGAGAAACAACCAAAAGTGCTGATGAGCTGATGGGTTTTAACGGACTGACAGCCCAGGCAATGATTGAGAGGGTTCATTCATTGCTCTAGTTAACTATCACTGTTAAAAAATCAGCTAAAATGGAGCGTTATCTTTTTAAATAATTAGGTATGAAGCATACTCTGTCGGTTTTGGTAGAAGATGAAGCAGGAGTTTTGACCAGAATAGCTGGCCTATTTGCCCGGCGTGGTTACAATATCGAAAGTTTGGCTGTAGGTCCGGCTGAGCAGGTGGGGGTTTCTCGTATCACTATGGTAGTTCCAGGTGATCAAGCTACTATTGAGCAGCTGACCAAACAGTTATATAAGCTAATCAATGTTTTAAAGGTACAGGATATCACCACCACTCCTTGTGTAGAAAGAGAATTGATGTTGGTCAAGGTTCATGCAGACTCTAGTGTCAGAGCTGAAGTTATTGAACTAACTGGCATATTTCGTGCCCGTATTGTAGATATCTCTGAAGAAACATTAACTATTGAAGTAGTAGGAGATCCTGGAAAAATTGTAACTACCATTCAAATGCTCAATAAGTTTGGTATTAAGGAGATTTCCCGCACTGGTAAAATTGCCTTGGTTCGCGAATCAGGCGTAAATACAGAGTATCTCAAATCCTTAGAGTCTAAAGTTTAGTTCTTTTTTACAATAGGCAAAGGTGTGACAAATAAGCAACTAAACAATCGATCTCTAGCCAATATTGCCGGTATTGTTGCCTTAGCTACTTTGGTTAGTAAGGTTTTTGGACTTTTTCGTGAGGTGGCAATAGCCGCTGTATTTGGCATAGGTCCAGTAGTAAATGCCTATAGATATGCTTATGTATTACCTGGTTTTTTGTTAATTCTGCTTGGAGGAATTAATGGACCTTTTCACTCTTCCTTGGTAAGCGTACTAGCTAAGCGAGATCGTAGTGAATCTGCCAAAATCGTGGAAACCGTCTCTACAATTGTCAGTATTTTTTTGCTGATAGCCACCTTTTTATTGATATTATTTGCCGATAAATATATAGATCTTGCTGCCCATGGCTTGGATAGTCAATCGCGTCGAATTGCCATTGAACAGCTCAAGATAATGGCTCCTCTAGCCGTATTGGCAGGATTGATTGGTATTGGTTTTGGCACTCTTAATGCAGCTAATCTATATTGGCTGCCCAGTGTGAGTCCTTTATTTTCCAGTTTGATCACCTTAATTGGCTTAGGAGTCTTCGCCTTTGTGGTAGGTAAACAGGTCCATAGCGCACATTATTTGGAACTAGGCGGGATAATTTTAGCTACAACTACATTAGCCGGTGGTATTTTGCAATGGCTAGTTCAGGTTTTTGCGCAGTGGAAGCATGGTTTGGGCACCCTCAAATTTAGGCTGAATTGGCGAACACCGGGAGTGAGCGATGTCTTGAGAGTGATGATCCCAGCTACCTTAAGCTCGGGTATGTTATTAATCAATACATCTACAGATATGTATTTTGCAGCCCCCATCGAAGGAGCCGCCGCAGCTATGAGCTATAGCAACTTTTTGATCCTCACTCCTTTAGGTATTATCTCTAATATGATTCTGGTGCCTCTTTTTCCAGTATTCTCTAGACTTAGCGATAGAGAAAATTGGCCGCAGTTGAAAATCAAAATCAAAGAAGGTATCTTCCTTTCAGCTTTAACAATGCTGCCTTTGACGGCGATTTTTGTATCTTTAGCCTTACCTTTAGTTCAAGTTATCTATCAAAGAGGGGCATTTAACCGCGCCGCTTCAGATGTCGTTGTTCCTGTGGTCATGGCCTATGGAGTGGGCATGTTTTTTTATTTAGGTAGGGATGTTTTACTGAGGGTATTTTATGCTTTAGGTGATGGCTCAATTCCCGCCAGAATTAGTATTATCAATATACTACTAAATTTTGGGGCTGATTTTTTTCTAGTAGGGCCTTTCAAGACCCCAGGACTTATCCTGGCTACTGTAACTGTCAATATCATATCGATGGTGGCTTTTTTGTGGATTTTGAATCGTCGTCTGGAAGGTTTACCCATAGCCCAATGGAGCGCTATTATTTTTAAACTATTTGCAATCACCTTTATATCAACATTGGTTGGCTGGGGATTCGATCACGCTTGGCGAGAAATATTTACCAGTCATAATCATCTTCTTCGTCTGTTAGAGTTGATTTTAGGCGTTGTTATAGTCTTAGCTTGTTTTGCTGGACTGGCTTGGCAGTTGAAGTTGCCTGAGCTAGAGATAGTAGTAAGCAAATTTCAGCAGAAATTACTAAAAAGAAAATCCTGAATTTTGGGTACTCTATGCGTTAATATGTAGCTGATTTAGCTATCAGCCCAGTTTTTTTCGCTATACTGGATTTAGTGAGCCAATACGTCGATTAAAATAATCTGAGATTGTTTACTAGGTATCAATGTCTTAAACCCGTAAGACCGCAATAAAAATTACTTAATTTTTTGAGGAAACATGAGTAATAACATCCAAGAAAAAATTCAACAGGAAATCGAAAACGCCAGAGAAGTCTGCAGCTTAGACAACAAAGAAGCTTGCGCCGCTGCCTGGGATGCTGTCGAGGAACTGCAAGCTGAAGCTTCCCACAAGCGTCAGTCTGAGCCTGTAAAGTCATCTTTGGAAAAGTACTGTGATGACAACCCTGATGCTGCTGAGTGCAGACTCTACGAAGATTAGGGATTAAAAATAGTTGTGTAGGGGCGCCAGTCTTCCGCTAGACTAGGGTTGCCCCTCTTTTTTTTACTTATCTTAAAGGTATGGAGACAGTTTGGTTTCGTCCTCTGGTTTGGTTAGACTACCGTCTGGCGGTTTTTTTCGCAGTCTTTCTCCCTGTAGTGATTTTGATTTGGTCATTATTAACTAAGACTGAATCGATAACTCGGCTTTTGGTGATTTACTGGCGGGTAGCTAGTCTGCTGATGATCACCACTTATTTGATGATTCCAAGCTGGCCTATTGGCTTTGTAAGCGCTGTGGCTGCAAAAATCCTCATACCTATTTCTTTATGGTTCTGGGTAGATTTGAACGAAGAAATTAGAGATCTACCAGATAAGGGAATCAAAATCTTTACTGCAGCTTGGCGTTGGGCTGTGACAATATATTTTGTTGTAGGCACTGTTGCCAATTTACCATTTCTTTCCTGCGCTTTTGGCAAAAATGTTATCAATACTCCCTTTTGTCAGGTATGGTTAGAGGCCCCTTGGAAGTATAAAGAAATTTTTCATGCTGGCACTAGAGCTGGATTTTTGGGTTTTCTGGGAATGGTTGGACTAATATTCTACGTCCTTTATTTGGGATATTTTCTCTTTTTCCGTTTAGGCAAACAAGGACGATCAGCAATTGAGCAATAGAGATAGAGAAAAAAGACTAGAGCTTTATAGCGAAAAAAAACCAACTGAAGTGCTCAAAGTTAATATACAAATTAATGATGAGGAAGGAGAAATATTGATCTTCAGAGGGTTTTCTAGTTATTTAAGCCAGGCAACCCCTTACGATCCCGATATTTGTCTGATTCCTGAACAGGCAGAGATAGTCAGTATTGATTTTCTAGAAAGTCCTTATGATCCAATCAATCCCAAATATATCCAAAAAGGAATATCATGGTCGCAAGTAGAGGAACTTTTTCGGCAAATTAACGTATAAATAACTGGGCGATCTTTTTTTGTGTGAGGTAAATTTAATAAGATGATCTCTCTATCCCGTGATAACGATAGCGAAGTTGGTAATATAAGCCGAAACCTTATACGTCCTTTGGAAAATCTACCAAACGCTCCACTATTTGGTACTGATGGTATAAGAGGAAAAGCAGGAGATCTGCTAGATGCTGGCTTTGCCCTGCAGCTTGGTTATTGGGTTGGGTTAATTTTGCAAGAAGGCGCTGATTCTATTGGTCCTGTGATCATTGGTCAAGATTCTCGAAATTCCAGTGATATGTTGAATATGTCAATATCAGCAGGGCTAGTCTCTGCTGGGGTAGAGGTTTGGCAGTTAGGACTATGCCCTACACCTGCTGTAGCTTACCTAACCCATAGCAGCAATGCTATTGGTGGGATCATGATCTCAGCTAGTCATAATCCCCCTGAAGATAATGGTATTAAATTTTTTAATTCTCAAGGCAGAAAACTTAGCAAAGATATCATAGGTCAAGTTGAATCATCTTTGCGAGGCAACTTTAATAGTAATTTCAGAAATACCAATTGGGGTAAGACTAACTACAAGAGCCTACTGGTTAGAGATTATCAAGACTTTTTACACAATACATTGCCATCTAATATTGATTTTCATGGGCAAAAAATAGTACTTGATCTGGCTTGGGGAGCAGCCGTCAATGTTGCACCAGATATTTTTAATGATCTAGGCGCTGAGGTAATCTGTCTGCATGAATTGGCAGATGGGGATCAGATCAATGTCAACTGTGGTTCTACTCACCTAGAGAGATTAAAAACTGCTGTCAAAGAGCACCAAGCTTCAATAGGTTTTGCTTTTGATGGAGATGCAGATCGGGTAATTTTAGTAGATCAAAATGGCAGAGTTGTCGATGGGGATCATATTCTCTATTTCTGGGGTCAAAAACTGCAACAGCAAAATCGTCTACCAGAAGATCTAATAGTTGGCACAGTTATGGCCAATCTTGGGTTTGAGCGGGCTTGGCAAAATCTTGGAGGACAATTATTGAGAACCCCTGTTGGAGATCAATATGTCCAGGAAAAAATGTGGGAAAAAGGAGCCATGTTGGGTGGCGAGCAATCTGGCCATATCCTCTGTCATCACCACAATGTTTCTGGTGATGGTATACAGACCGCATTGCATTTAACGGCCTTTTTACAACAAGAAAATATGACTTTAGCCCAATGGCTAGAAGAAAGTTTCCAAACTTATCCTCAGATTCTCCGCAATGTCAGGGTTGAAGATCTGCAAAAGCGCAAAGACTGGCACAATTGTGATCCCCTTCAATCGGCGATCAACCAAGCTGAACGCGAACTAGCTCAATCAGGCAGAATATTAGTCAGAGCTTCTGGAACCGAGCCTTTGATCCGGGTGATGGTAGAGGCTTGCTCAGCAGCAGATGCTCAATACTGGAGCGAATATCTAGTAAATACCGTACAAAGCTATCTTGTTTGCTAGGTAAATAATCTGTTGGAGCGGTTCATTCTGAGCATTTTCTCTAATCATTCTTTTGTTATAGTTAGTGAACTAGTAAGTTAGACAAAATGTTCAATATGAGCTCATCTACCCAATTTAAAACGATTCGCCCGATAGCTGCTACATCAATTCGTGGGATAGTTTTTTGGGCTGACTATCTTTTGGCTATTGACTCTAAAAGCGGTTATCTTTTGAGGGTTGATCCTTGGACTAATAGTACTTCTATCCTTAACAGCAATTACTGGGATAAGTATGTAGGCTCTAATGATATTGCCTATGAAGATGAAGTAATCTGGTTTACTAATGGAGATACTGTCTATTATCATTCTTTGACTCAAGAGCAGTTTACCCCTTCGGTCTTTGTGACCTTACCCTATTTGATAAATGGAATAGCCATTTGGGAATCTACAGTCTATATTACCTGTCAAAAAACTGGCTATATCTATGTCTACGATAAGAAAACCAAAAAAGAAATTACCCGCTTTCGCACCCCGGGTATTGGCACAGAAAATATCACTATCAAAGATGAAGAGATTTGGCTTTGTGATGATCTTGAGCAAACTGTATATTGTCTAGATAAAGCTACTGGCCAGTTGCTTTTTAGTGTTTTGACGCCTTTTCAAAATCCAACTGGTCTGGCGTTCTATCGTAATCTTGCTACAGATGAAGAGATTCTTTACGTATCTTATAGTTTTTCCGAACCATATGTTAGAGACAATCCCAATGTCGATCCTAACTTTGAATTGAGTTATCGTACCTCTAGCTTTGTTCATCCACTCTATTTTCATTACGACAGCGAAAAAAAATATGCTCGCTCCAACGGATTTCTAGTAGAGATGAGGTATGTTGAGGAGCTAGAACCACTCGATCCTTTTACTTTAGAGCAAGTGGAATGGCATATAGCCTTACCGGCTGAAACAGACCGACAAAAGCTCAAGCATATTGAGTATATTGGTATTCCATTTAGCGAAACCATTTTAAATGGACAAAGAATTGCTGTTTTTAAATTTGACAAACTCGATCAAAACACTCGCTATATTTTTGGTTGGAGAGCAATTCTAGAAGTTTGGAGTATTAAGTACAGAATCACCCCTAGAGATTGTGAACGTTTACCTGCCCTCTCTCCAGAATATACTGAGCAATATTTGGTAGATAACGACAATTTGAGTATGGACAGTGAGCTGATTCAAAAGGCTGCTATTGAATCAGTTGGCCGGGAAACCAATCTACTTCGCAAAATACATAGTATACGTAATTACGTCTATGATCGACTTTCCTATGAGATAAAGCCCCATATTGATACCCCAGAAATAGCCCTAAGAAGGGGATTGGGTTCTTGTGGGGAATATCTAGGAGTCTTGTTAGCCCTCTCGCGACTCAATGGGATAGCCTCTCGAACTGTTGGCAGATATAAATGTCCAGATCAGCCATTTCTCAGGGGGTTACCACTAGAGCCACAATTCAACCATGTCTGGATGGAATTTTATATACCTGGAATAGGCTGGTTACCTGTAGAGAGTAATCCTGATGATATTGTCGATGGTGGACCCTATCCAAATCGTTTCTTTATGGGTTTAGCTTGGTATCATGCTGAAATGGCCAAGGATATTCCTTTTGAGAGGATTTTTTCCAAAGGATCTCCTGTAGATAAGACAGTTCTTTCAATTGGTAATCTAGCTATCAACCATGTATCTTTTACAGTCTTAGAAGAACTGCGACCAGATTAGAGATCAATGCAGAAAAACGACTCATACTGTTAAATATGAGTCATCTTTAGAATATTTAAAATCAATTGCAATCATAGAGAAGTTGAAACCAAACCAGATTCAGAGTTCTCTTGTAAATTGACTACTAAAGTTTCACAAGGAATGCTGTCAGAGAGAATTGCACTTGCCATCATTCCAGTATGAATTTCTAGAAGGGCGCCTTCTACAGACTCAAACAAAAGACGTTGTCCAGGGAAAACTACTCTTTCAAAATACCAGTTTGACACATTGGTTATACGAGCTATTTGAATAGAACTAGTTGTATTGGTATAGCAGCAAACTAGTTTCTTATTGTCATCATATGGAAGGGGATCAAGTATTTGGGTCATGAAAGCAAAACAATTGTTATAAGTTTTTATTACTCCTATAGACTAACATTTTCTAATTTTGCCTTATTGTAATTCTAACTACATCTTGAGTCTGATTAGCCATTATAAATGTACTATCTATGGCTTGAATTGTACCGTATGATGTCAATTTTTACTTTTCTAAAAGCATCTAAGATAGAAGATGCTAGTTGATTTTCTCCTGCTTGATTGTAGAAGTATATAGCTTTTTTATAGGCTTGTAGAAGAGGATCTATATCTTCTATTTCTCCTTGTTGATTTTTAATATTGCTCAAGACAAAACCGAGATTGTGGTAGGCTTTGGGTTGGTCTGGTTTTGCCTCAATTGAGCGCTCCAAATATTCTTTAGCCAAATACCATTGCTTTGAGTGTATATATATAATTGCTACTCGATAAAGCCCATAGTAATCCTTTGGATATTTTGTTAAATAAATTAAGTAGATAGAGATAGCCTGATCAAATAAACCAAGTTGTTCTTGGGCTGCTGCGTAGTTGAGTAAATTCCAATCAGCAAGTTGAGATCTTTGGCAATGTTCAAGAGCCTCTTGCCAATTATTATTTTTAGAAAGGTGCCAAATTTGCAGAGCATTTACTAAATTTTGATCAACAGAGATACTTGCAAAATCTTCAAGGGCTTTTTCTACATCTTCATTGTTTTGAGAATTATTACTCAAAGCAGCTATTAAATTAAAATACAGCCACTGCAGTAATTTATCATCAGCCAAAGAGCCAACTTTGGCTAAAGACATATTAGCTAATTCAACTGCTTCTCTATATTGTTTATTCTGTAGTGATACGTAGGATTTGAGTCCAAAAATTAGAGGCGTAGTGAGATTAACAAGCTCTAGAGTTTGCTGAGCTTGTTTCCATTGCTGCAATCGTACTAAAGTCCAAGCTAAATTGATCAAAATCCAATTATCAGAAGAATCTGCTTTTTCTAAGTTTTCAAGTGCGAGTTGCCATTTTTTTTGCCGACAGTAAATGGTACCTAAAATACCATAGCCTTTACTGTTGCTAGGCTCTAACTCCACCATGACCCTATAGGCAGCCTCTTTAGATCCGAGCAGATCGCCTTGCCAAATTTGTACAATTGCCTTCTCTAGCAAAGCATCTGGTTCAATTGGGCAGGATCGATAGAGTGCAATAGCTTCAGAAAGCTTACCTTGCTTGACCAGTCGTCTTGCCTTTTTTAGATTCGGAGAGCTCCAATCTCCTTGTAAAGACTCGAGAAGATCCTCAACTAGAGCAAAGCGCTCTGTTGTTTTAACTTTTAGCCCTGTTAGAATTATCTGCTCAAGTAATGGCTCAATAGATGAAACAATTTGACTAGGTGGAACCAAAGGATCTAGGTCTATTCTTTCAGTAGCAGAAGGTGGCTCAGTCCCAGTTAGGGCATAGTAGAAGGTTGCACAAAGTGAGTAAATATCAAGAGCAGGACTTCTTCTGCCTTCTTTGGAATATTGTTCTAGTGGGGCATAACCTGGGGTTAAGCAGGTAGTCATAGCAAAGGTTTTATTGGCAATGAACTCTCTGGCATTGCCAAAGTCAATCAACACTGCCCTATCTTGCTTATCGACCATGATATTATCTGGTTTGATATCCCGATGAAGAAGATTTTGAGCATGGATCGCTCTCAAGCTATCGGCAATCTCGAGAAAATATTTTTTGGCCTTGTTATTTTCAAGCGGTCCATTTTGCTTGACTAATTCATACAGAGTATTCCCCTCAATGTATTCCATGATTAGGTAAGCTGTGTTGTTGGCTTTGAACCACTCATAAACTTCAACTATATTGGAATGACTAGAGAGCTTAATATTTTGAGCTTCTTCAATAAATTTTTGCAATTGTTCATTTTTACTTTGTGTTGGTAGAGAAATAGGCCAGATTACCTCATTTTCTCTTCTGGCAGCTTTTATGGGCCAATATTCTTTAATTGCTACTTGTCTGAGTCGCTCTAAATCAAATCCTTTATAAGTGATGCCGAAGCCCCCTTCTCCTAAAGTATTTTCTATTTTGTATTGATTTTTGGAATCAGGGTTTACCAGGATAGTTTGGCACTTAAGGTGGTAAATATCTCTTTGCATTTTGAGACTATAGCCACAAACATGGCAAACTGTTGCATCACTGGGATTTTCAAAGAGGCAGGCTGGACAAAGTTCATTCATTGCTCAAATGAATCCTCAAGGCAATCAAGGTGGCGTTATCTTTTGCTCCTTTTTGGAGAATTTCTTCCATCGCTATTTTTAATGAGCTCTGCAATCTAGTATTATTGCTATCAAAAATATTCAAAATTTCTTCAGGGCAAAGATGCTCCCAAACTCCATCACAACAGAGAATCAAAAGATCTTGATCTTTTAGAGTTAAATGAGCATCCTGTCCAAAATTTTTCAGACTGTGAATATAATCTGCAAAAATTTGCGGTTTAGTTCCTAATGAGCGCAAAAGAACTGAGTGATCAAGATGGTCAATAGCCTCATCTAATCCAATTTGCCCATTGGCTACAAGCATTGTAACTAGAGAATGGTCTTGAGTTAATTGGCAAATTAGATGATTTCTAATTAAATAAATTCGACTATCTCCTACATGGGCAACATGAAGCTGGGATCCTCTAATCAAAACACAACTTAAGGTAGTTCCACCATCTCGAGCTTTAGTTCTGACTGACAAATTGGCTTGATTTATTAGGTTATTGAGATATTCTGGAATACTTTCTGACTCACTAGGAAAGTTGGCTAAACTCAGAGCCTCAATTGCACTGCTGCTGGCAATTTCTCCTTTATTGAGTCCGCCCATTCCATCGGCTACTGCCGCTAAAATAATTGAGCCATTATTGCTTTTTTGCTGCCTGATGAGATAACTATCCTCATTTTCGAGGCGATATTGGGAAAGTCCCACAATAGAATCACTGGCAATTTCCCAATCAATTTTTTGAGCTAGGAGATTTCTGCGCAGTGCTACCAGTAAGCTTAGCAGTTGCGAAAGAGATGGGCGATTTTGGGCAATAGGATAAAGAGAAAGTGAAATAATTTGCCAAAGCAAAGGGACTTTTTTTTGCTCAAGCGTGAGAGAATCAAGACTCACTAGCTCGCTATCATCAATTGCAAAAATTTTAGCAATTAATTTTCCGATAACATAACTACTATCTTGCTCTTGAACTGGATGCTTGTAGATAAGTTCTCTAACGCAGTAGCGATCAAGATTTGACAATGTAACCGGTGAATTCAAAGGATATGCGCAGGTAAGATCATAAAAACATACCAGCGGACCTTTTGTGATGTATTCAGGCAAAAGAGAGACAAAACACCAGCCGTTTTGACTGACATAGCGAAAAAATTGGCAAATCTGGGTAATACTTATTAGAGAACTAGCAAGATCTTCAAGTTCGAGAGATTCTTGCGGATATTGACTTAGAAGTATTATTTTTTCGCTCAAGCTAGTGAAGATATCTTCTTCTGGATAATATTCTTCTTCTAGATATTGAGAATCATCAACTGGTTCTATGGGAATAACAATCTTGGGATCGATTTCTCTGGAGATATTTATTAAAGGAGAGATCATCTTGTGCTCTTTGAGATATTCTCTCAAAAGAAGTTCTCTATGGAGCCCACCAGTGGAAGAGCCAACACGCAACAGACCAATATTAGTTTGCTCTTGTTGGTAGATGAGAGTTTTGAAATAGTAGACATCCTCTCTATTTCCCAGATAAGCTTGAATTTCCAGCTTAAGATCTAAGAGCTCAAAACAGGTGTCAACTTGAATAGTCAGACTACTCATGGGCTTTTATTGAACCAGAAAACGGATTTTGGCTATTGAGAGCTCATCGCCAATTTCCAAAACTGTTGGCTCGCTGATGCGTGGACTAAAACGAGTCTGTCCAGATTTTTTAATAAATACTCCATTTACGGATCCAAGATCTTTGATTTTCCAAAATCCATTTTCAAGATAGATTTCTGCATGGTTGCGCGAAATAGTTTCATCTCCAATGAAGCCTTCAAGATCTATTTCTACTGGTCCTAAATCTGGATCGAAGCGGCCAATTAAAAGAGAAGTTCCCTCTAGGGTAAATTGGGCAATTGGAGCATTTGGCTGTTTGGCTAATAAAGATGAGGGGGGCTGATAATTTTCCTGTTCTTTTTCTGGAGTTTCACTAGTAGAATTTTCAGGGAGAGATAATTCAATACCACAAACTTCGCAAAAAACTACAGAATCTGGATTGTCATGGAAACAAGCTGAACAAACTTTACTCATAAATAACAATATATTTTAAATTTCTAAGTTTCTGAGATTTGACGAATTGTTTCTTCTGAAAGTGAATCATCTTGTTGCTCATCAATCAGTATTGTCTTTCCTCTAGAACCCATTTTAATAGTTTTGCGGGTAGCATCAGAAATTTTGCGAGTTTTGCGCAATTCATCTTGAGCCAGAGAAATGGTCTTGCGCATAGTTTCATTGCCGATGCGTAAAGTGAGCCTTTTGGCCGCTTCTAATAGTTCTGTGGCTTTGGCTGGGTCATTTTGAGCTAACTGGGTTGCTTGCTTGATTAGACCTACTGTATTTAATTGTTGTAGATAACCCATTACCTCTTCATTAAAGGAAACATCGACCTCTCCATTGACAAATTGAACAACCAGATTTTGTGGTGGAAATTCTCCCTTTTGGTTTTTACCAGGAACATCATAGGTCAAGCCTAATTGAGCAATGCGCACTTTGGCAGCTGGTCGATTAGTGATATTAAATTCAAGTATAAATATAGTTTCATCGTTGGCGGATGCATTACCTATACTATATGGCTGTACGATAAGGTCGAATTCGGCTGGTTCTGGATACACCCTAGCTATGCGGGTTAATTCAACTCCTTGTACTGTTTTACAATGCAGATGCAGATTAGTCACAACATCCTGTTGGGCTTGGCTAAATTCTTCAATTATCTTCTGGGGTAACTTGTCGATAGAGATGGCTAATTCACTATTGTTTTCTTCTGTAGTAATGTGAAAAAGTCGCCCACCAGTAACTTCACCTAAATAAATTAGCAAATCTTCTTGATAATTTCCGACTCCTAGAGCTGTAATTGGTATATTTTCCGAGGCGAATTTTCTGGCTAGCTCTTGAGAAAATTCCTCATCAAAAGTCATCCCATCAGTAAAAATTAGCACTCTGCGACTGCTCATTGTTTGAAAAGATAACAGTTGCAGAGATTCCTGCATACCTTTGCCTAGATAAGTACCGCCGGAGAATTTTTTTAAACTTTCAATTGCATCGATAAGCTTGTCTTTCTCAATGGCACTAGTTAAAGGAATTAAAGTAGCGCTCTGATCATCAAATTTGACGATGGCTATGCGGTCACTTGGCTGTAATTGCCCAGAATCTACCAAGGTTTTGAGAGAATCTATCACTAGATCCATTTTGCTCTTGCCACCTTTGACCTGTTGGTAAGTTTTCCCGTCGATTTGGTAGACTTTGCCTGTTGGATTGGTCTCTCCTGAAACCACCTCATACATTGAACCGCTGGTATCTATGAGAAATACAAAATTGGTAGCAGGAGTACTTTGCGAGATACTCCTATTGGGACGAAGTTTCAACATGACAAACATTTTTTGGGGGGCTATTTGCGCAGTTAAAATCTCGCGATTGGCTACTATGCTCACATCTAACATATTTAATCAGGAATGAGGGTTAAAGGGGGAAGCATTGTTGGTTCTATCTGGTCTAGAGGTGGGTCTGATATTTGGGGCGGATCTTGAAGACCTTGATCTTGTAATCTGCTCAGTTTATCTTGGATAACATAGGCAAGATCGAGACTTATTTGAGTTGTTCGGTAACCCTGTGCTATATCCTGAGCCCAGATATCGAGCATATAATTTATTTGTATTGAATTAATTTTACAATCACTTTGGCTTTCTAGACTAGCTTTGATGATTTGCTTGAGATTCGTATCAAAAACAAACTCAGGATGGTTTTCTTGTTCTAAATCTAGATCTAAAATATATTGATAAACTTCATGGTCTCCCTCTATTTTTAATTCAAAAATATAATTAATCATAACAAAACTCTATTATATCTTTTTACTAATCAACTAAATTAAATACTAACATTCTCAATTAACCACTTAGATTTTTGGGAATCAAAAACGAGGGTAATTGTGCCAATGGCTCGTTCAAAAGATAAATAATTAACTTCTATGGCCAAAATGACATCTTTGTCGGTTTTTGATACAACTACCATATTGAAAAGTCTAAGACTGGTGAATTTCCGCCAAATGTTACCATAAGCTTGATAATTTTTAAGTCTTGCTTGAAATTTAGGAGAGAGATCTAACCATGCTTTTTTATATTCTTGATCATTTAATTGAGTAAAATGATCATTGAGTAGATTTTCAAAGATAGTTTGATCAGTTAATTTGGGTTTAATTGAGGAGATTTTTAAGAGATTTTCCCTATTTTGCTTGATATTTTGGGCGATTTTAGGATCTTCTTCTAAAGTTGTATGTATTTCAAAATTTACTGTATCTTTTGCACTGGCAACCTGCAAAATATACTTGCCAGTTATAGGTAAGACTGTTTGATTAACTATTTTGTTATCTGGGCTATATAGCCAGAGACAAATATCGCCTATTTTACTATAATTGAAATGCTGACCGGCTTTTCCCCAGAAAATATAGCCAAGATCTTGATTGGAATTTACTTTACCAGATAATAAACTAGAACGAGAAGAAATATTAATCATTTTGAGAGCTTTTAATTCTAAGAGATTTTGAGCACTATTTGGACAACTAATCAGCTCGTTTGTCATTTGCTGCTGAGCACGAAAAATTAAGGCTATAATGCTTAAAGTCAAGATAATTAGAGCATTGATTCTAAGTGATTTCATGGCTAGTTATTTTTATTTTTGAGGATTTTTCCCCAAAGCGCAAAAGGAGCAATCCCGCCAAAGCACAAAAGTACAATAGTGCATATTGCGATGAGTAAGCGCTGTTCAAAAGGCAGGCTCCTGCCAAAGACTTTGATAGTGTAATAAGAGGGATTAGAAGATACCCCATTTGCAGCTATCGTTACTTTGTGTTTACTAGCTCTAGTTGCCTGTGGATGGATATAAGAGAGCTCATATTTGCCAGCTAGAGAATCTAAAACAAGATAAAGTTTTCGGGCAATTGCTGTCGGATCAGCGGCAAATTCCCAAATTCCTCCTGTGACATCAGCCATTTTTTGGATAGGACTATCATCTTTATGGTGGGGTACATAGGTGAGAATATTGACAGTGATTGGATTATAATTGCTATTTTTTTGCATATCTTTTACAAAAGAGAGCAGCTTTTTAAGATTGTGCTCTTGAATGGCATCATTTTTGCGACCAATACTTAAAAGTATGATTGAGAGTTTAGGTTTTTCAAGGTTATCTCCTGGGTAAAAACGAGAATCTCTTTGATTGCTCAAAAGTTTGAGAGCTTGTTCAACTGGCATATATATATCAGTTGAAGCGCAGGTGCCTTGTGTTTGTAGATAATCTAAATAGTTTTGCACTTTAGCATCTTTAGCTAGAAGAAAACGATCTAGTTCAGCGCTGTCTTTATATCCGGTAAATCCCTGACAATTTTTTGTCTTGTTGCCGAAAGGCACTAGAGAGATTTGTATATTGTTGTCTGTTATTAGCTGCTTGATGGTTTGAACTGCTTCTTTGTTATTAATTGACATATCTAACAAGATGATGGTCCAAGATTTCTGAGAGTGAGCTAATTCAACTGGCTGAAATTGGAAATTATTTTGGAGAACTCCATCTAGCTTGATTTGGAAGTTTTGTTGCTTAAGATTAGAAATAAGTTGATCGTCTGTTCCTTTAATTTTTACGCGTAAGCTAACCTTATCACCAACTAGAATAGGTGAATTTTCCAGGATTACACTTTTTACTTTTGCGCTAGCAGCGCAGATAAATAGATTACTCAAAAAAAATAGCGCCAGACTAAGCCTGGGGATCAAGGAAACGATTATAAAAAACAAAGCGGTAGACTTTTTTTCCATTGTTGTTCCAATTAGTGAAACTGACTAGATAATTGTGTTTGAGAAGCACTGGTTCATCACTAGTCAATCTTGTTCCGTTGATATATATTAGGTTGAGATGTTCTTTGGCAGGAACCAGGAAAGTACTACGCCTCTCCAGATTAACAATAGCCAAAGAAGGGGGAATTCCTGGTAGATATATATCATCATCCGGGGCAGATCCAATTTTTACCTTAACTGATCTATTATTATTGGGTAAGCCAATAGAGAGTCCTTCTTCTATTTTTTCCCCTTGATTTTTATTGACAAATTTTAAAATTGGATTGTTGATTTTGGGATAGTCGTCGTTATAGCTTTGATTAGTAGTATATTCAAAGCCAGAACCAGCTCTAAGGGCGCTGAGATAACTAGGCGAAAAAGTTAAACTCAAAACCAATGCTAGGACTGTTCCGAGTATAGCAAAACCTATAATATCTTCTAGCGTTGCTAAGAAAGATTCAGTAATTTTTTGGCGAAATAGTTCTAAGATTAGCCCTATCGCTAAACCTGCTAAGCTTCCAACAGTTAGGCTTATGTGTAAACGTTTTTGAGATTGGTCATACTTAGCTAAAATCCAGGTGAGTCCTTCTGAGAGTCCAACAGTTGCACCTAGTAATAGCCAGCTCAACACTCTTGTCCAATTAGTAGCAATATTGAATATCGGCAGATAGAAAATAAGAGCTAAAATTCCACCAATTAAGCCTATTGCTGCTCCTGTTACCAAAGATAGAAAAAGAGGTCTGAGTGATTTTTTACAAGAGAGTCTAAATCTAGTAGGGTTACTGATGAATATTTCATTGAGAACCATGCCAACTGAAAGTGAAATAGCAAGAGAGGGAAAAAGGACAATCTCTGGATAGGGCAATATTTTAATGATATTGAGATCGCTTAAAAAAAAGTGACCAATACTCCAGCCCAAAAGTGCAGAAGTTAACCCTGCTATTAAGTAAAGATACAGTCTCATCTACTATGGTTTTTTGGAAGGAATCAATGGCATCGGAGTGGGCGGAACCATTGTATTATTATTGGTAGGCTTATCTACTTCTTTGATTTTACTTGGAGAGGGATTTGTTGTTGAGGAAATACCAATTTTGGCAAGATATTCAGTAAATCCTCCCAGAACAAAGGAAGCTAGAAGCAGAGGAATCATAACAATAGCTGGTACAAATTTATCTCTGAGGCTAGGCAGAGGTAAACCCAAAATTTCTAAGCCTGCATTTTGTTTTCTGATTCTAAAGCCCCTATAAATAGCAAAGGTGGGGGAAGTTTCCGCAACTCTCCCATAGAGCTTTCTGTGAACTGAACCTATGGCAATTTGATAGAAAACTGCTGAAACTTTATAATTGCCTAATCTTTCAATGAGCTGAGCTATTGGCAAATATTTGGCCAAAGGCTTGTACTCATTTATGAGCCAGTATTGCTTAATTTCAGACCAAATTTTTTCCCAATAAGGCAGTAAATAAAAACCCTGTGTATCTTCAGAGATTTTATTGAGACCTATTTTGTTTCTGGCATAGTCTGACATTAAGGAGAGATCCTCGCCTATTAGTTTGTCTACCTCATTGCGATAAGCATTAGGCCAAATACCACTGTAATCTTTCAACAGCCATGTGGTCATTTCCAGTAGATCAGGTTCATCTAGCAAATTGACAATAGAAAGCTTGACGCCATCACTAACATTTTGGCTCATTACTGGAGCTCTCTTAGTTATATTGGTAAACATTTGCTGTTGGAAATCAGTCGATATCTCTTGATTTTCCAGCTGTTTGGGGGATTGTTTTAACCAACGTAAAAACTGAGCTATAGTACTAGGAACAATGATTGCTTGTAAAGTCAATAAACAAACCATATTGTCTGTATGAATCTTCTGATCGATAGCCTGGCGGGCACCTTTGTCTTCAAAAAAGGATAACCATTGTTGGGTTGTAAATTTAGATTGCTCCAGGGCTGTTTCTAAAGTCTCTACATCATTCCCGTTAATCTCATCATCATTGCTTAAATTTTCAATTGCCAGCTTGATAATATTCTCGCCCGTAAATACTCCTATAGAATTGGGCTGGGTTTGAATTACCCTATGAATCATTTCTGAGGCTTTTGGTTCATCAGGATAGATTATATGGAAACTATTAGGATATTCAATTCCTCCAACATTCCAAGCCCAAGCTACATTATCAATTCCGGCTGTTTTTTGAGCTAGAGCATGGATCACTAGTGGTGGATAGTTTTTTTCAGGAGGTAACACTATAGGGACTTTTTCCTGGAGGATTTGCTGAAAATCATTGAGCGAAATTTCTATATTTTCCCCAATTTGATACCATTTAACCTCTGGTTTGTCCAAAGGATCAAAAGTTGGTTGTTGATTATCTATCCACCATCGCAATAAATATTCAAGATTTCCCTTTTCTTGTGTATAGAAAAAACGATAGACAGGAAAAGAGCGCCCAAATTCATCTTCTGCTCTAGTAATTACGGCTAAGACTGACCATTGATCGCCTGATTGACCAACTTCCCGGCCAATTAGGGCTACTTTTTCTTTAATAGTTCCTTCAGCAAGGGCAAATTGTCTATCATTAATTGCTGTTTGGATTGCAGAGGGAATAGGATCTATAGTCTTATTGATAAAATATCCGGTAAAACCACGCGATCTCCATCCGGTGGGGGTTGTTTCATACTGAATACCAGTACTAAATTCTTGGATACTAATCATTTTTCTATCTTCTCCTCAAAAATACTTATAATCTTCCTGCCCAGAAGATTGGCGCCAATAAATTGTATGGTTGCCAAAGTTCTGGATCTCTCAAGACGGCGTGAGTTCCCTCTTTACCATATTCATCTATACGATTTGGCCTGGGATCGTTTTTTCCTAATACTCCAAAAGCTGATACGGCAAAAAATCCAAGGTTCTTGCTGGGTATTCTCGCTTCTAATAATTTCTTGGTAGAAGGTAGGTAGAGATCAAAAAGGTCAGTTTCGGGCTCTATTCTACCTGGCCAAATTTCTCCTCTTTCACATTTGCCCATAACCAATGCCAGACGAAGGTTTTGGTCTCTCTTGCGGATTTCCATTGTTCTGGTGAAGTAATCTAAGGCTTTTCTATATTTGTTATCTTCACTTTTCTCCCATGCAGTCAGCATGATCAGACAGCCAGTTATATCTTTATTTAAACAAGAATTAATATGACTTTGGGTTTTCTGATCTAGCATACTATCTTGTGCCATTTTTTCAAAGATCTCACCCGAATAGTCTCTAATACTTAGATCTATCCTTTGTTTTTGAAAGCGTTGTTTGCCTTCAATCAGAAAAAGATAGCTAGGTAGTTCGTTTGGGCTTTTTTCGGCATCAGTTGGGGTTAATCTGCCACCTTGCTCTAGGATATTTTCTGCCCAGTTTGCCAGTTTCTTAGCTTCATCATTAATGGGAGTAACACTAAAGTTTGCTTGTTTTTTCGCAAAACTGGCCAGAGCCGTTAAATAAGTTGTTTTACCTGCTGCTCTTGAGCCAAGGACTCTTACCACACTCATAATATGAAAATCAAAATCTAATATCCTAGATATGTACCGAGATAGAGCCAAGGAAGCTCCAGTAAATCACGATTTTTGATGCTGGTTATAAAACAACGAACAGAATCAATATCAGTTTTTTGATTCAGCTCTAAAATTTGCTCTTTGATAGGACTAAAGTATTTTTTAAAAACATAATCATTTCTCTGTTGCCAATTGAGTTGTGAGCCTTTGAGATTGTAGCTCAAAAATCTCCCCTCTTGTTCGACATCACAGAATAAATCTGCTTTATTTAGACAAATTAAAAGATGACGTAGCTTGTGACATTCGTATCGAAAAAAGTACACCCATTTTGCAAATCGCTTGCACCACTGAGCCTGGGTGATAAAGTCTTCTTGTTTCCCTTGATGAATTAATTCTCTATAGGGGGATAATACTAAAATTATTCCCTCACTTTTTCTCAAGGTATCTAGAAAGATTTGCCATTTATCTTGGTTTTTTGTCCTCCAAGATTCTCGCCAATTTTCTCCAGAACTGTCTAGCCAGTCTATATCTAAATTTCTTCGAGCTGAAGGCAGATCTATTTGAATTTGAAGTTGCCTGATTTGAAGGGTATCATTAGTCGGCACAGTCCTACCTTGTACCTCATTGTAAAGCATGGTTTTTAAAATGCTGTACTCAGGACTGACAATCTTGATGTGATTGCTCTGTGGATTAGCCAGCTCTAAAGCTAGATGAGTTTTACCAACTTCACGATCACCTATATAGGACACTGTCATTGACAATACCCCTTTATTTAGCTCTGTTTGTGAGATTGCAAGATAGATAACAGCTCTCTTGTGGTTTTGCCAGGGTCCTCGCTTGCCATAATTGCCCGAACTACAGCAACTTGTCTAGCTCCTGCTTCAACTATACTAGTTAAATTATCTCTATCAATTCCGCCAATAGCAAACCAAGGGACACTAGAATGCTCTTTAACATAGTGGATATATTCAAATCCTACTGGCGTTTTGCCTATTTTAGTTGGAGTTTCGTATATTGGCCCAACCCCAATATAATCAGATCCTTGGCTAAGCTCCATTTCTTGGGAATTGGTAGTTGAACGCCCCACAATCAATCCATGTCCTAGGAGTTTTTTAGTTTGAGCAAGTGGCAAATCTTGCTGGCCCATATGTACACCATCTGCTTCTACTGCTAAAGCTATATCTATCCTATCGTTGACCAGAAAGAGAGCATCATATCTTTTGCAAAGTTGCGAGAGTTTTTCTGCTCTATTGTATCTAGTTAGATCATCAGCATTTTTTTCACGATACTGAACCAAACCCAATCCAGCATCCAGGGCTGATTCGACAATATTTAATAAATTTTCATGGGGGGAGGTGACTAGATAAAGGAGAGAATTTTTTAACTTGCCTAGACGATCAAGATCGCAGATTTCGGTTTCCAGGATATAAATTTCGTAGCGCATTTTTTTAATATCCTTGGCCATTTGTTGATCATGCAATTTACCATATTCTTCTAAGACCCGAAGCGCTTCAGCTACTCTGGCAAAATTTGCTCTCAATAAGCTATCTATGTTTTCTCTGGTTTCTTCTTGTGGATGTGAGATTGAAGTGCCAAGATCATGAGCAGTATCTCTTGCTAGTTTCAATTCATCGCTGTGCCATTTGGCAAGTTGCTGGCGTATGATTTTGCATTGATTGGCCCAGATAGGGTTATTAAGACCTAAACGGCACCAATCTTCAATCACCCTGACTCCTTCTCTGGCTCGGTTGAGATTGGCATCTAATATGCGCGCTAGTGCTTGTGGCTGTGACATTTTTATATTAAACGCAAGGATTCTAATGTTAGAGTGGCGATTATTAAAATAGCAACAATGACTGTAAACCAGATAAAAGAATCATCTTCCACCACAGGAACAAAAACTTTATCTGGTTTCTTTTTCTGTGGTTGAATTGATGAGGTTCTTGTTGTGTATTTTTTGTCTTTATTGTCTTGGCTAAAGCTGATATCTGGTATTACGACCGACCATTGGGCAGGACGCTTAAGCTTTGGCGCTTCTAAAATATAAAGTAATTGACGGCTTTGTTTGCGGATCTGATAGCTTGGGTGATCTGTCAGTTTCTTAAGCAAAGTCACAGCCTCGGCGCTCAAATTGGCAGCTTGGTAAGCTGTAACTAACCAGAGCCTGACCTGGCCACCTTGAGGGGAATTAAGGTTGACCAGTTCGGCTGCTGATTCTAGTTTTTCAATGCTAAGACGATAATCACCACTTTCAAAAGCCTCTTTGCCAACTTGGTATAGTTCCAAATAAGAGACTTCACTCATAGTAGGACTTTAGAATCCTGGCAACTCCAGACCACTAGTGATTTCATTCATTTTTTCCTTCATCACTTCTGAGGAGTTTTCATAGGCATCAATCATCGCCTCTGTAACCAGCTGGGATAGAGACTCAGCGCCTTTGGCAGCAGCTTCAGCAGTTATAGTGACGCTGATAGGGCGCTGACTGCCATTCATATATACTGTTACACCACCATCGGAACTAGTACCTTCTACCCTGGACTCTTCTAGCTCTTGCTGAACAGTCTGAGCATTTTCTTGGAATTGCTGGGCTTTTTTGAAAGCTTCTTGTAATTCTTTGATTTTGCCTAAGCCAAAACCGAATCCTTGTCCTTTAGTCATAGTAAATAAGTTTAATGTTTACCCTATTATGTGGCTTTCTTTGTGCATCGTCAAGACAAACTAATTTAATGCAAAAGACGTATGTAATGCAAAAGACCTTGCCCGCTGATTAATTCTACCAATAAGCCAATAAATCCCAGCATAGCTAGTCGTCCATTCCAAACTTCTGCAGTAGTTGTTAAACCCCAAGTATTGGGCTCTTGAGGGTACATTTTCATATTTTTCTTGGGATGAGTTACTTGAGAAAAAATATATGGAGGCTTTTGCAGAGAATCGGTAACTAGATCTGCTAATGCTTTGATAAAGTTAGGATCGCTATTGAGAGCAGGTACACGTCTAAAATTGGTAATTCCTGCTTCGTGGGCTATTTCACGATATTCTATGTCTATTTCTTCAAGGGTTTCAATATGCTCAGATACGAAACTAATTGGAATTACCAGCAGATCTTTGATTCCTTTTTCTCCCAATTCTCTAATAGCGTCTTCTGTATAGGGTTTGAGCCATTCTACAGGACCTACTTTACTTTGATAGGCTAAATTGTAAGGATTGGGCAAGTTGAGATGACGCATGATTAGTTTAGTACAGTTTTCTATCTCGCTTTGATAGGGATCACCTGCCTCTTCAACATAGCTTTGTGGTACGCCATGAGCACTAAAAAATATCTGGACTGAATCAGGCTGCTCAAAATGAACCAACTCTTGTTTAATTAGTCTTGACATAGCGCTTAGATAGCCAGGATTGTCATACCAAGAAGGAATGAGAGTGTAGTTGATTTCTCCAAGATGCGGATCTTTGTTCCACATCTCCTCCAAAACACGGAAGCTAGAACCACTAGTGCTAATAGAAAATTGTGGATAAAGTGGCAATATAACAACTTGAGAGATTTGATCGGCCTTTATTTGAGCAATCGCTTCTTCGGTGAAAGGATGCCAATAGCGCATGCCTATATAAACTTTAACTGGCTGTCCATTGCTTTGCAAAAAAGTCTGTAAGCTTTGAGCCTGCTGTTCTGTAATCTTTCGTAGCGGGGAGCCACCACCAATGAGACGATAATTTTCTTCCGATTTCTTTCTTCTGGAAGTGGCAATTAACCAAGCTAGTGGTTTTTGCAAAATGGGAAAGGGCAAGCGGATGATTTCGGGATCAGAAAACAGATTATATAAAAAAGGACGAACGTCCTGTATCCTCTCAGGACCTCCCAAATTGAGCAAAAGAACCCCTATGCGATCCATATTGTTATGAGGTTTATTTTAATAATAATTTTAGATTCTTCCTTTACATTGTAGTCCTATCTGACCTGTTTGAGGCTATCTACTTTTGGTTCCATAATTCCAGTAAATAAACTCATTACAGTTCTATTCTCTTTAACCTTGATATTGACTGTCACAGCCATACCTGATTGTAGGTTGATTTTTTTGTTGTTGATTTTCAAGCTCTGCTCGTTTAATTTGATTTTTGTGGGAAAACGATAAAATTTATGAGTTTCATCAGGCGGGAGCGCGTCAGAGCCAACGGAGATCACCTGACCTTTAATGTCACCAAACTCACTATAGGGAAAAGTGTCTATTCTGACATCAACTTTTTGACCGGGCTGGACAAATCCTATATCCTGGTTTGTAACATCGACCTCAGCTATGAGATCTTCTTCAGGCACAATTTTGAGAACTGGTTTATCTTGAGCTACATTTGGTACGTAGCCTGGTGAAGCTTTGAGATCAAAGACAATTCCCTTGCCTGGTGAGCGAAGTTCTTGTTGCCGTAAATTGAGCTTGGTTTGGCTAATCTGACTTTCGGTCTCTGCTATTTTTTTATCATTTTCTACAATGATCTTGTTAAGATTACTATCAATCTCTGCTAGTTTTTTGTTATTTTCGCCAATTTTATCTCGGACATCCTTTTGGGTTGTTGCCTTGGCGTTAATTAGTTTTTCTTTGGCTTGGGAAGTTACATAGATAAGTCTGTCTCTTTCTTTATGCAGTTGTTCAAGCTCAGAAAGGTGGGATTGCAATTGTTCATGTTGCTTAGTATATTCAACCTGCCCATTACCCACTAATTCAGAAAGGTCTTTGTGACGATCACTAATCTGTTGTCTTTGCTTTTGAACTTGGTAGTCACCTAAGGCTCCTTCAGAAGAAAGGGTCTCCATTTTAGTGAGCAGACTTTTATCTATCTCCAGGCTTTTTTGAGATTCTTGAACTGATTTTGCATTGCGCTCTTTGATTTGCTCTAACATTTGCTTATCTTGAGCAATCAGTTTTTGATTGTTGTTGATGCGATCTTGAACCTGTTTTAATTGTTCATTTTGCTGCTTAACTTCTAGTTCGGCAGCCTTAGATCGCGAATAAGCTTCTTGGCGCGAGGCATTTAATCGCTCCATCTCCTGTTGAGAAAAAGAATTTTTAGCGTTGCTACTATCTAATTGCATCTGGAAAAGCTGATTCTCTTTTTGCAGAGATATGCGATTGGTCACTAAGGCTATGACTTCTTTCGGCATTTTTAAACCGCTAATGAGTCCCTGGGTTTGTTGAGGCGAGAGATTTTGACTCATGAGAGTTCTATAGAAGTTGTTCTCTTGCTCAAGGGATTTACGAACCTTCCCTAGAGAAGCGAGTTGAACTTTTGTAGCACTGGTATCCAGAGTGGCCAAAAGCTGACCTTGCTTTACCCTTTGTCCGTCTTTAACATAGACTTCCTTGATTACTCCAGATAAGGGAACTTGTACTTCTTTGACTTGACCTTGGGGTTTCAATTTACCCGCAGCAGTGACAACTTGCTCAATATTGGCTAAATATGCCCAAGCCACAGATGCAGCCGTGACACCAATGATTCCCCAGACTATTCCACGTGACCAAGATGTGGGTTGTTTGAGAACTACTGATTGGTTGCTGTCGCCTAAAACTGAAGAAAAATTGAACGGATTTTTTTTAGGTGGCTGTTGAATAGGTTCTTTAGGATCTTTTGTCTCTCTCATGATGATTTCTCCCTAAATTCTGTTTGCCTGCTGCTGATACATAGAGTAGTATCTTCTGTTTTGCTCCATCAACTCCTGATGAGTTCCCAATTCAATAACAGATCCTTGATCCATCATAACGATGATATCGGCGGTCTTGATAGAACTTAACCTATGTGTGATAAACAAGACAGTACGTCCTTTGAAGGTTTCTCTTAGATTGAGATAAACTTGTTGCTCTGTAATATAGTCTAGAGCGCTTGTTGCTTCATCTAGAATGAGCATACGTGGATTCTGCAATACTGTGCGAGCAATGGCGATTCTCTGCCTCTGTCCACCTGAAAGAGAAGCTCCCCTCTCGCCGACACGGGTATTATAGCCTCTGGGAAGATTTAAGATGAAATCATGGGCAACTGCGATTTTGGCAGCTTCTATTATCTCTTCGCTAGATGCATCAGGATTGGTCAGGGCAATGTTTTCCTCTACCGTTCCTTCAAAAAGCAGGGTATCTTGGGGAACAAAACCGATCTGGCGACGTAGAGAATATAACTCTACTTTATTGATGTCATATTCATCTATCAATATCCTGCCTGCTTCTGGTTCATAGAGTCTAGCGAGTAGCTTGGTTAGGGTACTCTTGCCAGCACCACTTTGACCAACTATACCTACAAAAGCACCTGAGGGGATTTCCAAAGAGACATTGTTTAACTGTAAAGCGCTGCTGGATTTAAATCTAAAAGAGACATTTTCATAGCGAACAGCCCCTCTGATTGCTGGCATTGGTATATTTTGGCGATCTTCTTCTGCCTCTTGGGGAGTATCGACTATATCGGCTAAACGCTCTAGCGAAAGTGAGGTCTCTTGGAAATTTTGCCAGACTTGGGCTAAGCGTAAAATAGGCGAGGTCACATAGCCAGAAATAATCCTAAAGGCAATCAATTGTCCAAGGGTTAACTCTCCTTTGAG
This sequence comes from uncultured cyanobacterium, assembly GCA_903887375.1. Taxonomy (GTDB): domain Bacteria; phylum Cyanobacteriota; class Cyanobacteriia; order Cyanobacteriales; family Microcystaceae; genus CAISPN01. Next base: position 1,005 of record CAISPN010000093.1, on the reverse strand, counting down.
TACCATGTAGGTTCCTACCCAGAGTACCAAAAGTGAAGAAATTTTATTGAGAAAACCACTAGCTGAACTGGCCAAGGTTGAGGTGATGACAGTTTTAAAGCCCGCTGAAACAAATCTTGCGTATCTTTGCTGCCATTGCCAACGTGAGCGCAGTTCTATATTTTGAGCCTTAACGGTTTGAATTCCCGTCATCACCTCTACTAAATAGGATTGGGTTTCAGCATTGCGTTCAGCTTTATCTCGTAATTGTCTATAGATAATAGGCGAGGCCACTATAGTCAGCAAAATAAATATGGGAATTATACTCAAAGAAACCAGAGTTAACGGTACGCTATAGACAAGCATTACTATGATATAGAGTACTGAAAAAATCGCATCTAAGATAACAGTTAATGCTGTACCGGTTAAAAACTGACGTATATTTTCTAGTTCATTGATTCTGGTTGAAATCTCACCGACTGGTCTTTTTTCAAAGTATTTTAAAGGCAACCTTAGAAGATGATCGATGATATCAGTACCAAGACTCATATCTATGCGATTGGTTGTATCTACAAAAAGATAAGTTCGCAATGTAGTCAATATTGCCTCAAAAATCGAAATGATCAAGAGGAATACACCTAGAACCTGCAAGGTGTCCACACTATTTTGTACGATAACCTTATCTATGATCACCTGAATCATCAGCGGATTAGCCAGACCAAATATCTGAACAAAGAAAGAAGCAATAAAAACTTCTATTAAAACTATTTTGTGTTTCTTGATTGCCGGCCAAAACCAACTCAGTCCAAATTTTTTCTGCGGGGTATCTTTGCTCTTTTGAATTAATAAAACTTCTGCTTCTGCAGCATCCCAAGACTCTAAAAAGTCTTTGGGTTTACGTCGCAGCAAACCTATTTCAGGAACAGCGATGACAATCTGACGAGATGAAATCTCATAAACTAGAGCTAAAGAATCCTGCCAGCGGATCAAAAAGGGACCTTCTAGACTGGTGATCTGCTCAGAGGG
>CAISPN010000092.1 GCA_903887375.1 uncultured cyanobacterium | reverse complement strand
TCAACTAACTATGAATTTGGTGGAAACGATCCAAAGGGTAATTCAACCTTTGCTAAGGAGCGTCCTAATTGGGAACTTCCAATCCATGATCTGCTTGTAAAAAATAAAGTAAGTATTTTCTTTCAAGGTCATGACCATATTTTTTGCCATCAAGAACGCGATGGTTTGGTGTATCAATCAATGCCAAATCCAGCCGATGATACGTTTTCGATGTTTAATAGTGAGGCTTATTTAAGTGGCACAAAAGCCCCAAACTCGGGCCATGTCCGAGTAACAGTTTCGCCATCACAAGCAAAAGTGGAGTACTTCCTGGCAGCTCGCACAAAAGATACAGTGAGAAAAAACATGCAACTTGCGCATAGCTATGTGGTCAAACCAAAGGTTTAATCATGAGTAACCTATTTCATTATCTGAATCGGCGTTCTTTTCTTAAAACCTCTCTTCTTGCGCTTTTGCTGTCATCACCGCTCGCCAAAGGTTTCGCGGCTACATCAGCAGTGTCTGCAAAGTTAGTTGGTACAGCAAGTGATACACGATTCACCGTCGCTATAGCAGCAAAAGTCCCCGCTAAAATTTATATTGAATATGGGTACAACAAAAGTTCTTATTCCAGTAAAAGCGAAGTAATTACTTTGACAAAAGCCGGAACCACATCAATAATAATCGATGGATTAAAACCCTCAAATAAAGTTTACTACCGAGTTCGTTATGCAACCGGAACATTGAAAGTCTATTTAGCGCTTCCCCAAACTTCTGTGACAACATCAAAAGAGGTGTCCTCAAATATTTTCGCAGTACAAGCCGATCCCCACATGGATGAGAATTCAAGCGCTGACGTATACAACGGAACCCTGAAACAGATAGCCGCGGCGGCCCCGGCCTTTTTGATGGATCTCGGTGATATTTTTATGGTGGATAAACTCACTAGCAAAACCGAGGCGAACATTCGAGCTCGTTATGAACTGATGAAAGGTTTCTATGCGCAGTTAGGAAATATCCCACTTAAAATAACTCTTGGAAATCATGATGGTGAACTCGGTTACAGCACTTTCAATACCAAGAATTATCGGAAAGAATATTTTCCAGAGCAAACTGGTGATTTATCTTATTTCTCTTTCACCGGTCCAGATACATTGCACATCGCCCTTGATCCCTTTACTTATACAACTAAAAATCCCACTCCTGATGGCTGGGAGTGGACTTTAGGAAAAACACAATACGATTGGCTCAAAACCGCTTTGGAAAATTCTAAAGCCAAGCATAAATTCATTTATATCCACCATTTACTTGTTGGAGACCCACAATCACGTGGTGGTGTTGAAATAGCCAAATTTAATGAGTGGGGCGGTAATAATAAAGATGGCAGTTATGGTTTTGAGTCTAACCGAGCTGGTTGGGGAAAACCTGTTCACCAATTATTACTTGATAATAAGGTAGGAATTGTATTTAAGGGGCACGATCACTTATATGTAAAGCAAGAACTAGATGGAATTATTTACCAGACACTCCCACAGCCAAGTCACCCAGGCAGCAAGATAGATGTGACTCAGTATGGATATCTCTCTGGAAAGGGTGTTGGGGGATCTGGGTTTTTAAAAGTGACTACTAGCTCCACGGATGTAAAAGTAGATTTTGTTTCATTTGACGGCGCTATTCTAGATTCATATAAACGTCTTGCTTAAAAACTTAGTGCAAAATATTTACTGCACGCGCAATAACTAGACCGACCATGAGCAAAGAGGTCAATGATTGCACCATCATCAGCAATTTAGCCCAGCGGCTTAGCGGCATGGCATCGGTTGGGCTAAATGCACTGGCATTGGTAACTGAGATATATAAATAATCAAAAAAGGTTGGATGCCAG
>CAISPN010000091.1 GCA_903887375.1 uncultured cyanobacterium | reverse complement strand
CTTTCTTTTTTTGCTGATTTGCTCTTTGGTGATCGCAATTATCGTAGCTTTTCCCTAGTTCAAGGGACAATCAGCGAGTACGGATTAGATAAACCTGTTGCAACAATAATACTAATACTTAAGAACAAACAGAGCCATCAACTCAAATTGGGCAATACCTTAGTCGATGGCAAATCCATCTACGGCCAAATTGACAACTTACCCATAGTTTATGTTCTGCCTATTGAATTTAAATATGCAGTTGATAGAAATCTTCCAGAATGGAAGCAATCAGCCGCCAGCAGAAAAGGCGAACATCACCAAAACGGATAATAATAAACCAGGCACAAGCAGGGTGATCAATGTGATTAATTCGGGTGTGGTCATCTTAGCTATGTCTGAAAATATGGCTACTTAATGATATCACCTGTTATTTTTTCACTGATTGCCTGTAAAAGTAGTTCATTTTCACGCTCAGAACCTACAGCAATTCTCAAATAGTAAGCATCAAGTCCTTGTTTCAAGCCAAAATCAGCCAAGTAAATCTCTTGCTGGGCAAGACTTTCTACTAATTCTGCAGATGTGATCCCAGTAGTGCGAGCAAAGAGAAAATTAGTAGCGCTCGGATAGACTTGTAGTCCTAAAGCTTCTAAGCCCTGCTGTAGTAATACTCTTTGCTGGATAATTTTTTTAATATTTTCTTCAATATAGCCAAGATCTCCCAAGGCCGCCTCACCAGCAACTAAAGCTAGACGATTTACTGGAAATAACTGAGCCAAGCGATAAAGATAATCTATAATTTGTGAACTAGCAAGAGCGTAACCTAAACGTATTCCAGCTAAGCCAAAGCTTTTGGAAAAACTTCTTAAAACCAAAAGATTAGGATAGCTCTCTATTAGATCTATTACACTCAGACCGGCAATTTCGTAATAACATTCATCGACTACTACCAAACAGTCAGACTTTTCTAAAAGTTCAATGATTTTTTCCCTACTGGTCAAATTGGCAGTTGGATTGTTGGGATTAGCTAAAAAGATGATTTTAGTTTTAGAATTCAAACGAGCTAAGATATCTTCTATTTCTATATCAAACTGCTTATTTCTAGCTACATTTATAGGAATACCACCAACTACTTTAGTGGCAAATTCATAGATAAAAAAAGTAGGGCTTGGTAAAATCACCTCATCCCCTGGAGCTACAAATACCTTCAAAATTAGCTCAATTAAATCATCAGAACCATTACCTAATATAATTTGCTCTACTTTGGCTTGAGTATATTGGGCTAAGGCCTTGCGAAGAGATCCTCCTAATAGTTCAGGGTAGCGGTTAATTTGGGAGATTTCTCTTTTGAGAGCTTCTATTACCAATGGTGAAGGGGCAAAGGGCAACTCTCCCTTATCCAGACGAATAGAATTGGGGCCTTTGGCAGCAGCAGGTTTTTTAGAAGGCAAGAGCAAAACCTGGCTATTGAGTAGAGATTCTAGTGAGGATTTCAAAGTATTTCCAAAAGAGCAGAGATATCTTGTACTATCATATCACAGCCTAACTGTTGTAAAGTTGCAGCTTCACAAAAGCCGGTTAAAACTCCAATAGAAAGACAAGATGCTCTTTTAGCTGCTACTACATCACTACCGGCATCGCCAATATAAGCTACTCGTTCTGCCTTCTCTAGAGTGAAGTTTTCTTGGAGGATTTCGGCAAGTGGCAATTCAGGAGCCATAGCCTTATGCAAAATAAAGGGGTGTGGTTTACCTAATTTTTGATTTACTTGGGCTTGGGCTTGTAGCACATCATCATAGGTAACGATTCTTGAGGGGTTAAAGTATGACAAAAGCTTTAGTTGAGCAAGTGGTTGGATTACTTCAAGGCGCGGCCTTCCTGTGGCAATGCCCAAATCATAGCGGCCAGCAAGTTCACTCAATATATTGCCGATAGTCTCTACAGGTAAAACAGTCTCATCATCAGGTAAGATAAAACCTCTTTTTCCTTCATACCATAACTGAAAAAGGCTATAGCACTGTTGCCACAACTGCTCTAGATCAAAAATCTCATCTATACCAATTGCTAGAATTTTTTGAGAAAAAGGGATTAGATAATCTGCCACTTGGCTTCCCTGGAGTGATTGGGTTTCTCTCCAAAATTGCTCAATAATGGCATCATCAGATATAGTTATTTTTTCTGCTTTGCGCCCAAGTTCTTGAATTTGTTCAAGTAAAGGTAAATCAAGATTATGAGGTACTCGCTCTAAAATACTAATTAAATAGAGACAAACTACAAAATAAGTCAGATCCCAATTAGAATTGACCGCTCGTTTTTTTATCTGAGCAATAAAGCGATCTGAAATTATAGAATTGCCATATTTGAGAGCGCTTTCTGGAGAATTGAGCGCTTGAGTAAAAAAATCACCACCTGAAAATATATCCCAAACAGTTAGCCTTGAGGTATTCCAGTATTTTCCTTCACTGGTTATCACACCATCTAAATCAAAAATTAACAGATCTAACATATTGTTCTAATATTTTATCTAACGCGAACTACAATTTGATCTTTGGTCAAAGTCTCTCCAGTAAATATATCCTCTACGCTGATGCGCAAGAATCGCTCTTTATCTACTTGAAATTCAATTTTCAGCCGGTCAGTTCCTGGTATCCCTGGTGGATTGAGCTGGGCAATTGCCCTAGTGTCATCTTGGTCATTGAGTGGTTGAACCTGAAAAGAGCCGGATTGGAGCTGGCGAGTAACTAGTTGATTTTGATCAAGGTAGACTTCTCTACTATTGATATCTTGGCCTATTTCACCTATGACTAACTCTATGGTGGTTTGATTGGGAAGTGAAGCCCCTAGAGTTAGTTCAAAGGGCTTTTCAGTAGGATAAGTTTGGCCCGCTTTAATGAGGGTATGCCAACTATGCTGATTCTTGCGCCGATCCCAGTAGCGCACTCCATAGCTATGATAGAGAAAATCATCCACTTCTAGTTTGCGCCCTAAACTCAATGCGCCTTTAGCAACTGCATCTAGAGAGTGATCTCTATGGATTTTTTCGCGCGGGAAATACTGCGCTAAACAATCTTTAACCCAAGGGATTTGCGAAGATCCTCCAACTAACAGCACTGCCTCAATTTCTTCTTTTGTTAGTCCATTTGAGCTAGCTTGGGCTAAGACTTTTTCTAGGGAATCTTTAATAGTACTAATAAAACCATGCTCTTCTAAAATTTGTAGATATTGACTTTGATTTAATTGCAAATCATAAGTTTCTAGATTTTTACTATCAAAATAGAATTCCTCAGCTTGCTCTGATTGAGAAAGTTTAATCTTGATTTTTTCTACCAGAAACATGGTCAGGCTAGATCTAGCTATATTAGTAGTTTTATGGAAATATTCAAATAGCCAGTTATCTATATCAACTCCACCTAAATTAGTGCCAAATTTGGCAATTATTTTGGCTCTTTTAAGCTTTTGATTACTAGAAAGAAGAAATCCCAATTTTTGGTTAGAGCCTTGGTGAAGATCTACTATAGATATATCTAGAGTACCACCTCCAAAATCAAAAACCAGAATTTTTCTAGCTTTATTTTGCTGATAACCTAAAGCGGCAGCAGTTGGCTCATCTAGTAAGCTAATATCTTTAATATTCCAGCTCTGATGAATATCGACAAGCCAGTTTCTATAGGATTCAAAACTATCAACTGGAACTGTCAGTATTAATGATTGAGCTTCTGGATCTAGCTTTTTTATTATACTATCTAAGAAAAATTTACCAACTGTTTCTAAAGTTACATTTTGTCCATCTAATTCAGGTAAAAAGCCTTGAATTTTAGAACCAATTCCTCTTTTAAAATTACTAAAAAATCTAGGATTATGAGCAATATCTAATCCTTCATTAATTACCTGTTGACCTACTAGAGCTTCCGACTGTTGTAGATTCTTGATATAAACCAGACTGGGAATAAGCTCTGCTAGTGAAGATAATCCTGGAAGTTTAACAATTTCAGCCCTTTGCGTAATCGTATTCCAACGCACAACTACAGTATTACTAGTGCCAAAATCAATTGCGTACTGCATTTTTAGTTTTTACTAGTATCTTGGGAATGATTATTGAGCCGCATAATTCCTGCTACATCTTTCATACCCTTAATCTGGCTCATAATGGAATCTAATTCCTCACGGCTATGTACTTCTAGTTGTAGATATATGGCCACAAATTGACCACGTCTCCTAGGTCTGATTCCGGCATTTCTAACATTGATATTGCGCTCACTGACTCTAGCAAGAATATCTTTAAGCAGACCAACTCTTTCTATTGCATCTATGAGTAAATCTACCGCATATACTGACTTATCTTCTTTTAGTTTTACACTATCCCATTGCAAGGGAATCTGGCGCTCTGAAGGAGTATTTTCTGCATTTAGACAGCCTTGGCAATGTACCGAAACAGGTCCAGGTCTGATAGCAATAATACCGACAATTGGCTCTCCTGGTAGAGGATTACAGCAGCGGGCTATCCGATAGAGCAAACCATTGATTCCTAAGATAGGACATTTGGCATCAGAAGTAGTTTCCCTAGGAGGCAAAATATATGGTGAAACCGCAGCGTTTTGATTTTCCACTACTGGTTTATTTTTTGCCTCAATTTCTCTTAATTTGTTATAAACATTGATTGGTTTAACTTCAGTGTGGGCAATAGCGGCATAGAGATCTTCTAATGCATGATAATTCATACGCTCGGCTACTTCCTGGAGTTCTTTAGATTTGATTTTGCTCTCTAGGTATTTGCGGCTGAGTTCTTTTTCTAAAAGATCTCTGCCTCGGAGTATATTTTCTTCACGCCTGTTATTTTTATGCCACTGACGGATACGGTTGCGCGCAGCATGCGTAACTACAAAATTTAGCCAATAGAGATTTGGATGATTGTTATCGCTGGTGACTACTTCTACAATATCTCCATTTTGGAGAGGCTCACTTAAGGAAGACTGTTTGTCATTGATTTTGACTGACTTAATGTGGTTACCAACTTCAGTATGAATACGATAGGCAAAGTCTACTGGAGTAGCTTGACGCGGCAAAAAGATGATATCCCCTTTAGGCGTAAAGACATAGATATCCTCTTCAAAGAGATTATCCTTGATACTCTCCATGTATTCTTGGGGATCATGGGAATTTTCTTGAAACTCTTTGCCATCTTTAGGGGGTTCAAGAAGTGAGCGCAGCCAGATAAATTTAGCATCTTGAGAGTTGATTTTAGTGGATTTACCACTTTCTTTGTACTTCCAATGAGCAGCTATTCCTTTTTCGGCCATCTCATGCATTTCTTGGGTGCGGATCTGCACCTCAACTGGCTTGACGTTCAGACCTATTACAGTAGTATGAAGGGATTGGTAGTTGTTAGATTTAGGTAGACCAATATAATCTTTGAACCTCTGGGGAATTGGACTAAAAAGGCTGTGAATCACTGCAAGAGCTAAATAACATTCAGCATTACTACTGACAATTACTCTGATTGCAGCTAGATCATAAATTTCAGAAAATTCTTTAGATTGGCGGCGCATTTTGTTGTAAATGCTATAGAGATGTTTGGGTCTGGTTTGAATCTCAACTACATCGATCCCTTGTTTTTGCAATCCATCCAATATTAAAGCGCTGATATCCTGCAGTCGGCTCTCTCTATCAGTGCGTTTTTCTGAGACCAATTGACGCATCTGTTCATAGGAATCTGGTTCAAGATATTTAAAGGAGAGATCTTCTAGTTCCCATTTAAACTGTCCAATCCCCAAACGGTTAGCCAATGGAGCAAAGATCTCTAGAGTCTCTTTGGCAATAGAGTACTGCTTTTCACGGGACATGTGCTCTAATGTTCTCATGTTGTGCAATCTATCGGCCAATTTAACTACAACTACGCGGATATCTTTCGCCATAGCGATAAACATCCTGCGCAGGTTCTCGGCTTGACGTTCTGATTTGCTGATGCGCTGGCTTTTTTCTTCGTCAAATTCTTTGGATAACTTGGTAACTCCATCTACCAGTTGCCTGACTTCTTCTCCAAAACGCGTGCCAATTTCCTCTGAAGTTATTGAGGTATCTTCAACTACATCATGTAAGAAACCTGCTGCAATGACAGTTTTATCTGCGCCCAACTCTTTTAATAAAGTAGCTACAGCAATAGGATGAGTGATATAGGGCTCTCCTGATTTGCGAAATTGTCCCTTATGCAAATCATAGGCAAACTGCAAAGCGCTACAAATCAGATTTACTTCCTCAGAATCAGACTTGCCACTTTCAAAGAGCATCCAGTAATCTCTTAGCCAGTCAGGAAGAAGTTCTAGCATAAACTCATCTACTATATCTAGATGATCTGCAATTGGGGGAGTGGTTGCTGCTGTAGTTGTTTTCATGGAGTCGTGGGGCATTATCTGGTTGTGATTCACAGAAATCTAAAAGCCCAAAGTTACATTTAACTGCTACAGACCAAGACTTGAAGGGCTCTTTACTTGAATTCTATCTCATATATCGTGATCGATGTTACAAAATACGAAAAATAATTATGACTGGGGATTAAATTAGTAAAAACCATACGGTTTTGTAAAAATAAACACAAAGTCAAATTAAAAAAAAATTATAATACAAGCAAGAGTTATCCATATTCACATAACCAATGGACGAATTTCAAAGGCTTAAAAATTTAATACCATATGATCTTAATTGTTTGATATCAATCTCATCTGATACTAAAAAATCTACTAACTTGATTCATACATCTAAAATCAATGATGGCAAGTTTGAGATTGTAATTAACTCCAAACAATGGACTAAACTGGAGCCAAATCAACGTGATTTAATGTTTTGGCATGAGATTTACAAAATCAAGTCTAACAAAATATCTAATTATCGCTGGGAAAAAATTGTCATTGCCATCGGTGTCTCATCTTCTTTAATGGAAGTTCTCTCGCACAATGTTTTTTCACTTTCTGTAATTCTATTAGTCACAGCTTTGGTCACTTATCGGCTCTATCAAGGTCAAACTGGAGAGCAGGCTATCTTGATTGACACGACAGCTGATCAAGGCGCAGTAAGACTTGCAACTGATTTTGGTTATTCCTTTTGGGACGCGTGTAATAGCCTGAGAGATGCTTTAAAGTTTCTAGCTAAGAACACTTCTAATAAATCAATTTCTACTAGATATATAGTTAGATTGCAAGTACTTAAAGTTTTTGCCTTCAAACAAGAGCAACGCGAACTTTCTTTGGTTTAATAATTATATCTAATCAGAATAATTGCCCTAATTTACTAGGGCAGTATTTTTGTTTATTAATACAAAAAATTTTTTAAAATTTGTAAGAAATATCTGGATTTACAGACAAATAATGTGATGAATTTAACAGAATGTTAATGTTTTACTCTTTAAACTTGCTTACCAATGAGGCTATAAATTAGCTACTCAGATTAAAAAGTCAGGATTGATTATGAGTGAAAATACTTCATCAGCTTATCGTTTAGAAAAAACGAAAAGACATTATCACGCTTGGGTAGTCAACGAAACTTTAGAAGACTATTCTTTGAGATATGCTCCTAAGAGCTTTCGCAGATGGTCCGAGTTTACCGTTGCCAATGCTGCCCTAGGTGGTATTTCTTATCTTGCAGATTTTGCCATTGGTGGTTCTATCGCCATCAGCTCAGGTTTTACCAATTCTTTTTGGGCGATTATCATCGCGGCAATAATTATATTTTTGACAGGCATTCCAATATCGTACTATGCATCTAAGTATAATATAGATATGGACTTGCTGACCAGAGGAGCAGGTTTTGGTTATATTGGCTCTACCCTAACCTCGGTTATATACGCTTCATTCTGTTTTATTTTCTTCGCTCTGGAAGGAGCGATCATGGCTCAGGCATTGGAATTGTATTTCCATCTGCCTTTGGCTTGGGGTTATTTGCTTTGCACCATTGCCATCTTCCCTCTGGTGGTATTTGGGATGACCCTATTGGCTACTTTGCAGGTATGGACTCAGCCAATCTGGCTATTGGGTATGTTTGCCCCTTGGATAGCTGTATTGATGAAAGATCCTCAAGCGCTATCTACCTGGACTAGCTTTGCTGGTAAATCTACCAGTGGCAGTGGATTTGACCCACTACTATGTGCCTCTGGAGTTGGAGTTGCCCTCTCTTTGATTGCTCAAATTGGTGAGCAAGTTGACTACCTCAGATTTATGCCCGATTTGACCAGTCGCAATAAAGGCAAATGGTGGTGGGCTGTCATGTTAGCAGGTCCTGGCTGGGTAATCCTTGGAGCGTGGAAACAGCTAACTGGTGGATTTTTCACCTCTATTGCTGTTAAACATGGTGTAGACATGGCCAAAGCTAATGAACCAATTCAAATGTATGTTGAAGGTTTCAAGGCCATGTTCTCCAATCCAGCAGTTTATTTGGCTTTAGCAACGTTCTTTGTAATCCTTTCTCAAGTCAAGATTAACGTTACTAACGCCTATTCTGGTTCACTTTCTTGGTCTAACTTCTTTTCCCGTTTGACCCATGCACACCCTGGTCGGGTAGTTTGGTTGGTATTCCATTTGATTATTGCCTTGACTCTACAGGAGTTGGGTGTATTTAATGTTTTGCTGTGGGTATTAGGTTTCTATTCCAACGTGGCAGTTGCCTGGGTGGGAGCATTAGTAGCTGATCTTGTAATCAACAAGCCTTTGGGAATTAGCCCATCTTATATTGAATTTAAAAGAGCGCATCTTTACAATTTCAATCCAGTAGGTTTTGGTTCAATGATGATTGCATCTGTAATCTCAGTGATTGCCTTCTTTGGTTTTATGGGTCCGGTTGCTCAAGCTTTCTCGGCAATTATAGCTCTTGTCTTGGCTATGATCTTATCCCCAATTATCGCGATCATCACCAAGGGTAAGTACTATATTGCTCGTAAAGATGTACATTTCCATGACAATCCCGACATAGTTGGATTGACCGAATGCAAAATCTGTGAACATGAATACGAAAAAGAAGATATGGCCTATTGCCCTGTCTATGATGTATCTATCTGTTCTCTTTGTTGCAGTTTGGATGCCCAATGTCACGATTCTTGCAAGGCACTTCCTAGTGACGTTTTGACAACATAAAGTAAATAGTTTCCCTAATTATCAAGGAGAATTTTCTCAATGCCCAAAACACTTTTTAAAGTTGACCTAACCAAACCAATGGATCAGCAGGATATGCCCGGTCATAACCGCTGGCACCCTGATATTCCTGCTATTGCTTCAGTCAATCCAGGTGATGTTTTCAGGATTGAATGTAAAGATTGGACCGATGGTCAAATCAAAAACAATGATAATCCTGATGATATCCGTGATGTTGATCTCAGTATTGTGCATGTTCTCAGTGGACCAATTTGGGTAAATGGTGCCCAACCTGGCGATATTTTGGTAGTTGATTTAGTCGATATTGGGGCATTGCAAGGAGATGAATGGGGCTTTACCGGGATTTTCGATAAGAAAAACGGTGGTGGTTTCTTAACAGATCACTATCCAGATCCTGCCAAAGCTATCTGGGATTTCCAGGGAATCTATACATCTTCTCGCCATATTCCTGGTGTTAAATTTGCCGGGATTACCCATCCTGGTTTGATTGGCTGCGCTCCTTCTGCTGAATTGTTAGCTAAATGGAACAAGCGTGAACTTGAGTTAGTACAATCTGCTCCGGATCTGCGCACTTACGGTACTGGTGTTTCTGGTAGTCAGCCTGTTCTGGCGGCATTACCTGAGCCCAAAAACGCTATATTGGGCACTTTAGCTCAATCTGAATATGCCCGTGTAGCCGCTGAGGCCGCAAGAACTGTTCCACCTCGCGAGCATGGGGGTAATTGTGACATCAAGAACCTCTCTAGAGGAACTAGAATCTACTTCCCTGTCTATGTTGAAGGCGCCAAACTTTCTATGGGAGATATCCATTTCTCACAAGGTGATGGAGAAATTTCTTTCTGCGGAGCTATTGAAATGTCAGGTTTTATAGACCTTCATGTTGACATAATCAAAGGTGGCATGGAGAAATACTCAATGGTCAATCCAATCTTCAAACCAGGCCCAGTTGAACCACGCTATAGTGAATATCTGGTGTTTGAAGGTATCTCAGTAGATGAGATTACTGGCAAGCAGTACTATATGGATGTTCATATTGCTTATCGTCGAGCTTGTTTGAACGCCATTGAGTATCTCAAAAAATTTGGTTTTACAGGTGAGCAAGCTTATATGCTCTTGAGTTGTGCTCCTGTAGAAGGTCGCGTCAGTGGTATTGTGGATATACCTAATGCTTGCTGTACCGTGGCAATCCCAACTGAAATTTTTGATAAGGATATCTTACCGGTCTAGTAAACTATGCCACTTTATGAATATCGCTGTGATGAATGTGGAACATTTGATCAATGGCGAACTATTAGCCAATGCAATGAACCTGCTTTTTGCCCCCAATGCGAAAAAACGGCCCAGCGAATCTTTTCTCCACCTATGCTACTTTCTGGATCTTTGAGATTTAAAAAAGAAAGCAAAGAGCCTAGTTTAGTACAAAAAGAAATCAATCCCAAAACTCCCAAAGTCAAAGAGCATTCAGGGGGAAGACCCTGGATGATTGGCCATTAAGTGTTATTCCTGTTCAAAGAATATTGTGAATTTTGACTTGTTCCGAAAACCAATTTTGGCAATTTGAAGCTCATAGGATTCTTGCAAGAATATCTCCAGTAATTTGGAAAACCACTGAGAAATTTTGGGTAAGTTAACGTTATTTTCAGCTAAAGATTCGAGAAACATGCTATCTAGCTTTTCTCGGATCTTTTTTGTTTGATCAAACATTTTTTCCAAGATGTACTGCGAACCTAAGCTTAAACAATTGGGACAACAATCACCCTGAATCAGTCCTTGATCATTGCAAAGATAAGATCGAATAGACTCAGGCTCAAATTTGTTTCTACAAACTACGCATTCTAATTGACAGGGGCAGGATGTGAATCTTCGCTCAAGGTGTACTTTCATATCAGAGGAACAAACTCTTACCCTTCAATTATGAAATAGATACCTGTAAAAAGTAGCTATTGTTACAGAATTTTAATTGACTTAAATTTTGTAAAGCAAGCTAAGCTTAGCCTAAAAAACTGGCAAGATAAAGTACAATAAGACAATACTAAATGCTGCTTCAATAGGGAATTAGAGATGGAAAGAACAAGAAAAATTCAAATCATAAGCACCATAGTGATTATTGGATTTGTTTTAGCGGTTTTCTATCACTACTTTATGGGTGCCTATTTAGGATATGACTATCCATATAGTACTTTTTTGTTTAATCCAGACGATAAATTTTCTGACTTTTTCAAACCACTCAATTGTGGAAAGATGTTAAGTCCTTACTCACGCAGAGGAGTTGAGACAACATGCATGCCAATTAGTGTTGTCTATTACCCTTTTGGTGAGCTTTTTTTCTATCCCTTCAGTTTGATACATGATAAGAGTCTATGGATTTTCTTGGGTATATTTTTAATTGGTTGGTCTAATTTTGTATTTAAAAATTTTTCTCAGAATAATAAACTAGCAAATTTGCGAGATATCTTCATACTCTCTTTAACTAGCTATCCATTTCTTTTTACCATGGATCGAGCAAATCTGGAGGGTTATGTATTTCTTTTTGTGGTTGGATTTTGCTATTTCTATAATAGCAACAATAAATGGAAAGCTCTCTTGGGTTCAATTTGCCTATCTTTAGCCATTGCCATTAAACCATTTCCCTCTTTATTTTTATTATTATTAGTGATTGAAAAGAAATGGAAAAATATATTTTTTATAATTATCTCTTCGATCATTATAAATACTGCTTCTGCCCTTTGTTTTAAGGATGACTTTTGGGTTATTTTATCAGCTACAAAAAACAATCAAAATGAGGTAATTACTAGAGGTGTAATTCAAAATTTAAATTGGGATCATGGCCATAACATAATAGGAATGTTAAAATCTCTTTTATATATAGTTATGTCTTTTGACAATTTGGGTGATCAAGAAATAGTTGAGAATTGGTCTTCCTTATTATTTAACATAGGTACAATACTTTCAGTGATTATATTTTTAGTCACAGCTTGGTATATCCTCTTTAAAGAAAGACAGTTTTGGAAAATAATTGCACTAATCACTTTTTTGATGCTGTTATTACCTCCATTATCAAATGACTATAGACTTTTATATATCTTTCTGCCTATGGCTTTTTTTGTTAACAACAACAGAGAAACAAAAAATGATTTAATTTATACAATTTTGTTTGGTTTATTATTAATACCCAAATCATATATTCTTTTTCCCCATATGCCTGGAGTGGGAGTTATTATAGAGCCGATGTTAATGATTATATTTGGCTTTTTGATTATTCAAGACGGCTTTAAAAGAAAAGTAGTATGATCGAGCTATTTGATAGAGCCGAGATAATTGAGTACAGTAATTTAATGAGCCAGAGTTATAAATATTTCACTGGTAGTAACCTTATTGACAGCCTTGATGTTGCCCGTGATTTGTATTATGCTCCTTTTGCTTTGGTATCACATGGGATTCAAAGCGATCCCATTCTTCGTTATGGGAATTTAAAAGCGCAACAATTGTGGGCAATGTCTTGGGATGAACTAGTAGAGATGCCATCTCGACTCACAGCCGAGATAGAAGTAATCCAAGAGCGTCAAAGGCTTTTGGATCAGGCTAATCGCCAAGGTTATGTTGATAACTATAGGGGGGTTCGTATATCTAAAGATGGCCGACGTTTTATAATCGATAAAACAATTTTGTGGAATGTAGTAGATTCAGAAGGAATCCAACATGGCCAAGCAGCTGCAATACATCAATGGCAGTGGCTTTAATTCAATAAATTGTGACGATAATTGAGATTATATGGTAGATTAGAATCACCAAACTCGATTGGAGAGAGCAATAGTGAAACTAGAACAATTGTTGAACAATTCTTCTGTTGCGCAGGAAAATATAGCAAACAGTTCAACTTATGACAACTGGCTCAAATATTTTGTAGTGATTCAATTTGAGAAAATTTTGGTGCTCAGAGAGTTAGAGCAATATATTGTGGATTTTTATTTTCCATTGAGCGACTCGTATGATGAGGGAATTAGCTTTGATAGTGAACTTGAAGCCAATAAGTACTTTAGTAAGCAAGTAGAACAAATCAAAGCTCTTATTTGTTAGTTGGTTTACTGTCCACCAAAGCTAAGCGAGCGCCATTTAAACCAGCCAAGATTGCAGAGCCATTATTAATAAAAATAGCCATGATTGGATCAAGTCTGAAAAATATACCATAAGCCAAGGCCAAGAAATTAGGAATTCCTACTATCAAAGCATTTTGATAGATAATTTCCATCACTTCTTTAGCAATATCAATAGCATTTACAAGTCCGCTAAGATCATCATCCATCAGTACGATATCGGCGGTTTCTCTGGCAATATCACTACCATTGGCAAAGCTTAGAGAAACATCAGCGTAAGCAAGAGCTGCAGAATCATTGATTCCATCTCCTATAAAAGCAACAACCTTACCACTTTCTTTTAATTTTCTGACTACTTCTACTTTTTTTTCGGGAAAGGCTTGGGCATGGACCTTGTTGATTCCCAAATGTTGGGCTACTGATTGAGCAACCCTTTCTACATCGCCAGTTAGCATATGGGTTTCAATTCCAAGTGCATCGAGAGCTTCGATTACTCCTGGACTTTCAGGACGAATTGGATCTGCGTAGAGTATCAAACCAATTAATTTACCATCTCTAGCTACGTAAGCTAGAGAAGTTCCAGCAGTTTTATAGGCTAAACTAGCTGAAATATCAATTGCTTCACTTTGCATCAAACTACTACTGCCAACTAAAACTGTTTTATTTTTAATCGTAGCTACTACGCCTGAACCTACTCTATAGTCCCAGCTTTGACAGTCAACTGTATTGATGCCGCGATCTTGGGCCCCTTTGACGATAGCATGGGCAACAGGATGGCTCAAACCTTGTTCAGCTGAGGCTGCTAGGCGCAAAATTTCATTCTTGGATATTCTAGAGCTAATGCTTATGATATCCACAATAGAGGCTTTACCCTGGGTTAAGGTACCCGTTTTGTCAAAAACCACAGTATCAATCCTTGAGAGCATTTCAATTGCTCTACCACTGCGGATGTAAACGCCGGTTTTGGCCGCTCTGGTCAGGCCAGCCAGTACCGTAGTGGGGACAGAAACTCTGATGCCAGTGCCAAAATCCAAGGTAGCTAAAGAACTTGCTCTCGAGAGATCTCCTGTGAGAGCATAAGCTCCGCCAGCTAGTAACAAAGTAGGCATGACTGCAAAATCAGCAAACTTTGCAGCATAATTCTCGATTCTGGTGTCATGGATTGGAGCTGCTTTCATCAGCTCAACCACCATACCAGCACGAGTATTGACTCCCAGCCTTTGAACTTGGACAAAAAGCTGTCCTTCAACTACAACGGTAGAAGCAAAAACCTCATCATTTAAATCAAGGTAAACCGGAACTGATTCTCCAGTCAATTTATTTTGATCAATGAGAGCATTGCCTTGTATTATCTTGCCATCGACTGGAATAAGATCCCCAGGATAGACAGCAATAATATCTCCTACCATAATCTCTTGGAGAGGAACTTGGATTTGGACTCCATCTTTTTCTAGCCACACGTACTGCCCCAAGCTATCGAGAAGATTGTAGCTTTGGCGCTGCGAGGAACGAGCAGTAGTATCTCTAATTACTTCACCAGATTCAATCAAGGTGATCATCAAAGTTGGTGGGATGAAATGTCCCTGCCAAAGAGATAAAATGATTGCCACAGAATCTAAAAAGTCTATGCCAATATTGCGCTCTTGGCTTAGCGCTTTCCAAGCCCTTTTAAAAGCAGGAAGGCAGGCTGCCAGAATTATAGGACTAACTAAAAGGGCTGGTAACTCTAGTGGGGCTGCCAGAAGAGAGATAACCAAGCTACCAATAGGAAAGCCCAAACGCCCTAGATAATCGATCTCATCTGAAGGTTGCTCAACTTTATCAGAAAGAATCAGGTCATCGCGGTAAGCTTCTTCAATATTTACTTCTAAAAATTCATCTAATTGCTCTTGGGTAACTATTACTGGATCGTATTCAATGACTAGTGAACCGGCAGATCTATTGCACCTAAGAGCCTTCAATAGACTGCTATCTTGCAACAAACCAGTCAAGTTATTGGCATAGTCTTGGTCGTAAACCAAGCGATCTACTCTTATCCGCCAACGACCGGGTATTTGGTGAATGAGCTGATACTTCTTGGCAGATCTAAGAGGATATTTTTTTTGTAATGCATCTTTTGTACTAGATGCAGGGGCAATATACTTGCTGATAGTCATGAAAAAGATTTCAAATTATTAGCTTTTAGCTTAGAAGTTTTATATTGATTATTCTAGCTGATTAAAAAAAATTCAATCATCCGCCGAACAAAAGATGGTTATAATGTTAACTTTACAACAAAAATTAACATTATGGAAAAAACAAAACAAAGTATAATAGATAGAGCCTTCGTTTTATCTGCTCTAGTTCTATTAGCCGTACCATCTAAATCCAATGCGATGACGATTGTCAAGCCTTGGGAGCCAATTTTCCAAGGAATAGACTATACAACAGGCTCGGTCACTGATGAGGCAGTCAATCAGGTAGTGAATGCTTTTCGAATTAATTTGACAAATCATCATATTCGTTTTTACTCAACTGCTAAAACAGCTCTAGCGCCCAATGAAACCCTCACCCAGACAACCAGTAATTTTCTAGGACAGTATGGTTTACAAGTTGCAGTCAATGCCAATTATTTTAATTATTCTCCCTCTTTAACATCACAACCAACTAATCTTATTGGCTTAGCCATATCTAATGGACAGACTGTACATCCTACAAGTGAAGGTAACACCACTACATTGGCAATCACTCAGAGTAATGTAGCCAGTATTGTCAACTATCCTGTGGGCTCCGTACCAACAGATGTATATACTGCTATTTCTGGTATTCCCGAGTTAATTATTAATGGACAAATAAATACCCAGAGTGATTCTAATCTATCTGCTAGAACAGCTGCAGGTCTTTCGCAAGATGGAAAATACTTAACATTGCTGACAATTGATGGAGGAAGACCAGGAGTTAGCGATGGGGCTACTCTCAATCAAACTGCTCAATGGCTAGAAACATTTGGAGCTTATAACGCTGTAAATCTTGATGGTGGCGGATCTACGACTATAGTTCGTCAGGGTGTTGATGGATTGCCTCAAGTATTAAATACTCCAAAAGATTTTGGGCTAGAGAGGCTAGTTGGCAATAATTTTGGTGTCTTTGCTGATGCTTTAGATGTACCAGAGGCTGCGAATTATTTGGGTGGATTGTTAGCATTGAGTTTAGGACTTGCCCTTAGAAGATCAGCTAACCTTCATGGCAAAAAGTGATCTAGTTCGCTCTAAAATTATCCAGTTTTTCTCCTTTGCATTACTAATCTTGGCGATTGCCAAAAGGTCTGATGCCACAACCATTATCAGACCTTGGCAGCCAATTTTTCAAGGAATAGAGTACTCTTCAGGTTCACTTACAGATAACAATCTTCATCAACTAGTCAATGTATTGAGAATTGATCTATCAAATCCTCATATTCATTTTTTCTCAACTCCTAAAACCGCTCAAGCACCTAGAGAAACTCTAACCCAGACAACTAGTGGTTTTTTGAAGCAATATAAATTACAAGTTGCAGTCAATGCTAACTATTTTCTGCATTCTTCTTTACCGATATCTAGGCCTACTAGTCTTATTGGCTTAGCCATATCTAATGGTCAAATTGTTCACCCAACGATACAAGGTAATACTACTGCCCTTATAATCACCCAGAAAAATTCAGCCAGTATTGTCAACTATCCTTTTGGCTCTATACCAACTGGAGTTTATACTGCTGTTTCGGGTATCCCTGAACTTCTCAAGAATAATCAAATACTCTTGGCAGATAAAAAGGTTTTAGATTCAAGAACAGCAGCTGGTATTTCTAAAGACGGCAAATATTTGATATTGCTAACAATTGATGGAGCAAGGCCCGGAGTTAGTGATGGGGCTACTCTTTATCAAACGGCCCAGTGGCTTCAGAGATATGGGGCTTATAATGCAGTTAACCTTGATGGCGGTAGTTCTTCTACTATGGTCAGAGAAGATGTCAATGGTTCAGCTAAGGTCTTAAATAGACCAAGAGATTTTGGGATAGAAAGGTTAGTAGGTAATAATTTGGGGATTTCTACTGCTACTATTGATCCAATACATTCTACAACAATTTATTCAGGAGAATTTTTAGTCTTTGGCTTAGGAGTTTCCCTGCTTAGATTAGCGAGGGATTAGAGGATTTGTTGGCATTCCCAGACTTGATCTATATTTTCCAGATAGAGATAAACCATATAATAAACAGAATTGTTATTATTTAAGGTCTATGTACGAAAAGCTAGTTGCTCCTACTAAGGGTTCCCAAATTACGTTCTCGGCTGGTAACCCTATTGTTCCCGATGATCCAATCATCCCCTATATCAGAGGCGATGGAACTGGAGTAGATATCTGGCCTGCGACTGAAAAGGTAATTAATGCGGCGGTAGAAAAAGCTTACCAAGGTAAGCGTCAAATTCACTGGTTCAAGGTTTATGCAGGAGATGAAGCCTGTGATCTTTATGGAACCTATCAATATCTCCCAGAAGATACTTTAACTGCCATCAAAACCTATGGTGTAGCGATCAAAGGACCTTTGACTACCCCAGTTGGCGGAGGTATTCGCTCTCTTAATGTAGCACTGCGCCAGATTTTCGATCTCTATGCTTGTGTACGTCCTTGTCGTTATTATCCAGGTACCCCTTCTCCCCACAAAACGCCAGAAAAATTAGATGTGATAGTTTATCGGGAGAATACTGAAGATATATATCTAGGTATTGAATGGGCTAAAGATAGTGAGATTGGACAAAAACTCATAGCTCTTCTTAATAGTGAGCTAATTCCTGCTACAGCTGAGCATAAAAATAAACAAATTCCTCTAGATTCGGGTATTGGAATCAAGCCAATCAGTAAAACCGGTTCACAAAGATTAGTGCGTCGTGCTATTGAACATGCTCTTAGACTGCCTGCAGATAAGCAACAGGTGACTCTGGTTCATAAAGGCAACATCATGAAATATACTGAAGGCGCCTTTAGAGATTGGGGCTATGAATTAGCAACTAGTGAATTTCGTGATGTCTGTGTTACTGAGCGTGAATCTTGGATTTTAAGCAATCGGGAAAAGCAAAGTGATATCTCTATAGAAGATAATGCCCGGCTCATTGAGCCAGGATATAATTCGCTGACAGCCGAAAAGCAGGCCAAAATTTGCACTGAGGTAGAACAGGTGCTCGAGAGTATCTGGCATAGTCATGGAAATGGTCAGTGGAAAAATAAGATAATGGTCAATGATCGTATTGCCGATAGTATTTTTCAGCAGATCCAAACCCGGCCTGATGAATATTCAATCCTTGCTACAATGAACCTCAATGGGGATTATCTTTCTGACGCTGCTGCTGCAGTAGTTGGCGGTTTGGGTATGGGTCCAGGTGCCAATATAGGGGATAACTGCGCGATTTTTGAAGCTACTCATGGCACAGCTCCTAAACATGCAGGATTAGATCGTATTAATCCTGGTTCTTTGATCCTCTCAGCGGTGATGATGCTCGAGTATATGGGCTGGCAAGAAGCTGCCGATTTGATTAAAAAAGGTTTAGCTGGGGCAATTGCCAATCGCCAAGTTACCTACGATTTGGCAAGATTACTAGAGCCGCCGGTTGATCCTCCCTTGAAATGCTCCCAATTTGCTCAAGCAATAATTGATAATTTCTAAAAAAACTCCCCCGAATATGGGGGAATTATTTTTATTATTCGGAAACAATAAAAGCAGGAACTCTTTCAGCGTAGTCGATCTTTTTATTGGTGATCGATTGGGAAAGCTTTTCAAAAGAGCCAGATCTCCAGTTGCGCTCATGGATTGGCTTTCTTTGTTCACCTCGAAAATAAGCCATTGTTCCTAAAGTTGCTGCTGCTATCCAACCTAAGAGAATTACACCAAGTAGTACTGCAAACATATCTTTATCCTCTTTATGTTTATCGCTATGTAAATAAATATAACAAATGCTTGAAATAAAATTTAATTTAATATATGTAAGGATAACCGTATATAGATCTATAGTTCTATTTGAAAAATAATTAAGAATTATTTATTTTATCAATAGTTATTGGTTTATCAATCACCATTTTTCTACAATGTAGAGACTGTAAAGGTGTCTAAGAATTTTAGTGAAAATGAAACATTACCGAGACGAATGGATAGAGGAATGGTGCCAGGCAAATGGTTGGAGCGAACCCTTTGCTGAGCGCAATGATCACTATTGGGCTTTTCCACCAAATGGAGTGATGCCAGAGCCTATCTCTGGTAAGACACTAAAAGTTATCAAGGCCCAAAAAGGACTAACACTCCAAGAAAAAATTTGGCTTGGCTGCGCTGGAATGTTTTCTTTATTGGCTGTTGCCTTTAGCTGGCTCTTTAAATGTCCAATGCCCATTGTGCTAGCATTTGGCTTTAGCGCTGTCACGGCTGTTCAATTAGAGGTTGAGCTTTAATTATCTCTAGTGGTCGATAGCCTCTTGGCTAATCTACAATTTTAATTGTAGATATTTTTTTGTTCAGATTTATGTTTTTAAAGCGCAGCTTTAGAGCTTTTGCCAGTTTGGTTTTAACGTTAATTTTCAGCTTGTCTTTGATCAATAGTGCATCAGCTGATGCTGCGATCAATCTCTTGCCGGAAAATTTCATTGTCAAAGCAATTGATAGAACAGGCCCTGCTGTAGTACGAATCAATACCGAGAGATTGGTAACTGATACCTCTTCTCAAGAGCTTCTTTTGAAAGAGCTTTTTGGTATAGATACTCTACCTCGCCAAGAAAGAAAGGAAGTATTATCTGGTCAAGGTTCTGGTTTTATCATTGATGCTGATGGTGTTTTGCTCACCAATGCTCATGTAGTGGATAAGGCTGATAAGGTTACAGTCACCCTCAAAGATGGGCGGGTCTTCAATGGAAAAGTTCAAGGTGTTGATGAGCTTACAGATCTAGCTGTAGTCAAAATAGATCCCAAAGGGCAGAATTTACCAATTGCACCTCTGGGTGATTCTGCTAAGTTAAAAGTAGGCGATTGGGCTATTGCTGTAGGTAATCCCTTGGGTCTGGATAACACAGTAACTATCGGAATTATTTCTACTTTGGATCGCTCTGCTGCCAAAGTAGGCATCAGGGATAAAAGAATAGATTTTCTGCAAACTGATGCTGCTATTAATCCTGGCAATTCAGGTGGACCATTGCTCAATGCCGAAGGTGAAGTAATAGGAATCAATACGGCAATCAGAGCTGATGCTAATGGAATTGGCTTTGCTATTCCCATCAACAAAGCTAAATCTCTAGAAAGTTATCTAGCTGAAGGTAAAAAAGTACCACACCCCTATATAGGAATTGGTATGGTCAATCTCACCCCAGAAGCTGCCAAAGAGAACAATAGCGATCCCAATTCACAATATGGTATCATTCCCGAAGTAGATGGTATCTTGATTGTCAATGTTGTCAAGTCTAGCCCTGCTCAAAAAGCTGGCTTAAGACGCGGTGATGTGGTAGTGGCAGTTAATGATCAAAAGGTTTCAGATGGTCAAGATCTCCAAGCAATCGTTGAAAATACAGGAGTCAACCAGAGCCTCAAGCTCAAGATTCAAAGAGTTGATTCCCTCTTAGATCTCAAGGTTGAAACGGCTCAAATGGAAAACCTATCTTAAAATCACTTACTCTTCAACTTCAACTATTCCCTCGTCTGCTTCTTCAGCAGATGGGGGAACTAGAGCTACTGCAGCGATTGCATCATCTTCATCGATGCGGTGAACTCTCACTCCTGTAGCCATACGAGATTGGATCGAGATATCATCGACGCTTTGGCGAACCATGATCCCCCGGTTAGTCACAATCATTAGCTCATCTTGCGGCTCGACTATATGTACTGCAGCAAGTCTATCTTGGGCTGATTTGAACTTAATTCCTCTAACGCCCATGCCAGATCTTTTCTGTAGGCGGAAACTGCCTATTGGGGTTCTTTTTCCATAGCCTCCAGTGGTGACTACTAAAACCCAAGGACCTTGACTGGTTTGCTCTAAGATTTCCTCTTCAGATGAATCATCTTGTTTTTCTGTCATAGGCTCTAAGGTAGCTACAATTTGACTAGCGATGATATCCATGCTGATTAATTCATCACCGCTTTTGAGCTTCATGGCCTTTACTCCCCTGGTAGCTCGTCCTAAAGGTCTAAGTTCTTCATTATTTGTTTTAAAATGAATTGTCATTCCTTTTCTTGAGCCAATAATAATACTGTTTTCGGCAGTTGCCAAGCGTACCCAGCGCAGTTGATCCCCTTGTTCTAAAGAGATAGCAATCAACCCGTTAGTACGAATATTGCTAAAAGCCTTGAGAGAGGTTTTTTTGATATAACCACCTTTAGTAAGCATAATCAAATACTGATCTTCAGCAAACTCACTAACAGCAACTACTGAGGTAATTTTTTCATCCTTGGGAATAGGTAGCATTTGGACAATAGGCACACCTCTGGCTGTTCGTGAACCAGTTGGAATTTGGTAGGTGCTCAGGCTATAAACCACGCCACGATTGCTAAAGAAAAGAAGCTTATCGTGATCACAGCAGCTTAAGAAATGCTCAATACCATCATCCTCTTTGACCTTGGCTGCCGCTTTACCTCTAGTTCCTCTGCTTTGCTGCTCGAAGGTATTAGCTGGCATCCGCTTGATATAACCTTGTTCGGTCAATAGGATAATAGACTGCTGATTAGCTATCAAGTCAGTATCAATTAAGCCGCCTTCTTCTTGGACTACTATGGTTTTTCTAGGCGTAGCATGAAGGGACTTGATTTGTTCTACTTCCTCAGTAATAATTCCATCGATACGATCACGTTTTTCTAAGATATCGCGCAAATCAGCTATTCTCACAACTAGCTCTTCATGTTCAGCTTGAATTTTTTCAGATTCTAAAGCCGTTAAACGGCGCAGTTGCATTTGCAAAATTGCATCAGCTTGGGTTTCTGAAAGTGCAAACTGTTCTACTAAGCCTATTTTGGCGCTTGCTGAATCAGCCGCTCCCCTGATGAGTCTGATAATGGCATCTAAGTTAGATAAAGCGCTCAGTAGTCCTTCTAATATGTGGTCTCTTTCCAGGGCTTTGCGTAGCTCATGCTGAGTTCTTCGTCTGATTGCATCAACCCGAAAATCTAAAAAGACACTCAGAAAATCTTTCAAGGTCAACAAGCGAGGTCGCTCGTTAACTAGAGCTAACATATTGGCTCCAAAATTGGACTGTATTGCAGTTTGCTTATAGAGATTGTTGAGAACCACCCTAGCATAGGCATCTCTTTTGAGCTCAATGACTATGCGCATGCCATCGCGATCACTCTCATCTCTAATATCGGCAATACCTTCTATCTTCTTATCATTAACCAGTTCTGCTATTTTCTCAATTAAGGCAGCTTTATTGGTTTGATAGGGCAATTCAGTAACAATGATTGCCTCGCGGTCAGGCCTACCTTTATTTTCAATAGTCTCTACCTGGGCTACACCTCTGAGGGTGATTGAACCTCTGCCAGTAGTATAGGTTTCCTTGATACCAGAACGCCCCAAAATCTGACCACCAGTAGGAAAATCAGGGCCTGGAATATATTTCATCAATTCAGTATCTGTTAACTCAGGATTGCGTATTAAGGCAACTAGCCCATCAATCAACTCACCCAGGTTATGGGGTGGGATATTGGTCGCCATACCAACAGCAATACCAGAAGATCCATTTAGCAGTAACTGAGGAATTCTAGAAGGCAGGACTACTGGTTCTTGTTGAGAACCATCAAAGTTATCAGTAAAATCAACTGTATCGGCTTCTATATCTTGCAAAAGCGAATTGACCGTTAGACTATGGAGTCGACATTCGGTATAACGCATTGCTGCTGGGGGATCATCGTCAACCGAACCAAAGTTTCCATGTCCATTAATCAATGGCTCACGCATCGAAAAAGGCTGGGCCATCCTTACTAAGGCGTCATAGATGGAGGTATCACCATGAGGGTGGTATTTACCCAAAACATCCCCAACTACGCGCGCGCATTTTCTAAAGGGGCGCTCTGGGGTTAAACCCAGTTCATACATGGCATAGAGAATACGGCGATGCACAGGCTTAAGTCCATCTCTGGCATCAGGCAAGGCTCGACCGACTATGACGCTCATAGCGTACTCTAAATAGGAGCGAGACATCTCTTGACTTAGATCTGTAGATACTATCCGATCTCCTATAGAGGACATAAATCTCTTGAACTCCGCATTAAAAATATAGTTACAGCAAGTTTATTTTAACACAAAGCCCTCTTAGTACAATAATCCCTTTAACTTGGCTGTGATTTTAAGCTAACTACCTGAGCTTCGCTACTTTCTCTAGCTACTCGTATGGTTAAAGCTGCCAAAAATAAACTAGCCAGTGATGAGCTTCCACCGTAACTAAAAAGCGGCAAAGGTAAGCCCGTAGTAGGTAATACTCCAGTGGCAACCCCAATATTGAGTAAAGACTGACCAACTATCACCACCATTGCACCAACAGCAATCAATCGATAGATACGATGATTACACTTGAGCGCAACTATCATTGACAATGTTCCATAGAAAAGGATCATAAATAGCAGTAAGGTGCAGCCAACAAAGCCAAATTCCTCGGCAAAGACCGAAAAAATAAAATCGGTGTATTGGATAGGTAAATAGAAAAGTTTCTGTTGAGACAGTCCATAGCCAGTCCCAGTCAATCCCCCTGAGCCTACAGCATATAAACTTTGGATTAATTGGTAGCCATCTCCTCTGGGATCTTTCCAGGGATTCATAAAAGAGAGAATACGTCGTCTTTGGTAGGACTTAATACTGACACTAAGTACCGCAGTGGATACGCCCAATATGGCTACGCCAAGAAGGTTTTGCCAGCGCATTCCTGCTGCTATGGCAATCAACCAGAGAGTAATACCACAAAGAGCGGTAGTACTTAAATTTGGCTGTAGGAGAATTTCCGCTAGAGCCACGGCAAATATACCTAGCCAAGTTAAGCGAGCTCGGATACTGAAGCGATGCCAATGACCAAAAACTCGAGCTCCCTGCAATACTAAAAAAGGTTTCATCAATTCTGAAGGTTGCAGGAGAATTGGTCCAATAGAAAGCCAACGTGTAGCTCCATTGACCGTAGAACCTAGACCCAACAAGGTCAGCAAAAGAAGCCCCATAGTTACAAAAAGGAACAAACCGGAGACTTTAATCATATTTGCCAAAGGAGTGCGAACTATGGTGTTAAAACCCAACAAGCCAATCCATGTCCAAATCAGTTGCCTCTTGAAGTAATACAATCCATCTCCCTGTTCAAGATCAGCAACTGGGTAGGAAGCCGAAAAAAGAGCAACCAGCCCAACTAGAACCCAAAGACAAGTTAACCAGCGCAGTAAACGTGCTTCTGTTGACCAGTTTTGGACATCAGGATCAAAAAAAGGAAAGATCAATCTGAGGATATTCATCGATGAGACTCAAGATATCTTTAAATTTACCAAGGTTAATTATCTACTTTTTTTTGCCAGAATCTCTCTTTATCAACAATTTGCGCAGTAGGGATTAAGTTGGATTAGAATTTTGTCGATTTTAAAGATTATAATGGCAAGAAAATAGCTGATTAAGGCTCTGGCAAATATAAATAGACATCTTCAAGCAAAATATTGTTACTGAGAAGTCAAATATGAAAGAACAGAGAAAGTTCAACATTGTACATTTGTCAAAGTACTACCCACCTTATCAAGGTGGCATTGAAACTCATGTTCAGACTTTGGCTCAAGCTCAAGCTTCTTTAGGGCATAAAGTTCAAGTAATTTGTGTTAATGGTAACAATGAAAAAGGAGAGTACTCTAATAAAACCGATACAGTGGATGATCAAGACGGAGAGGTGACCATTACTCGTCTGGGTCGTACAAGTTCTGTTGCCAGATTTGATCTTTGTCCAGAGCTTCTTGGCAGGATAGCTGAGATTGCTTGGCGACATGACACCATATTGCATCTTCATACTCCCAATCCCACAATGCTACTGGCACTAGCCAATATACTTAGAAGCGCACCTTTTGTTATTACTCACCATAGCGATGTGGTTAGGCAGAAGGTTTTAAAATATGCCCTAAGGCCTTTTGAAATGCTAGTTTACAGTCGAAGTTCTAGAGTTTTGGCAACTAGTCGTAACTATTTAGAAGGCTCAAAATTTCTGCGTATTTATGAAAATAAACTCAGTTTCCTTCCCCTTGGTTTGGATATTGCTGAATTTGTCAAACCAAATCAAGATGCGCTAAATTTTAGAGATAATTTACTCCAACAGTATACAGGTCCTATATGGCTTGCAGTGGGTAGATTAGTCTATTACAAAGCTCTTCATATAGCAATTGAAGCTCTCTGCCATGTTCCTGGCACCTTGATGGTAGTTGGAGTTGGTGCGCTGGAGCGGAATTTAAAAAGTCTGGCTATAGAGCTCAAGGTTGATGATCGGATTGTCTGGCTAGGTAGCGTATCTAAAGATGAATTAGTTGGGGCTTATCATGCTGCCAAAGGGCTCTGGTTTCCTTCTAATATCAGAAGTGAAGCCTTTGGTATGGTTCAAATAGAAGCAATGGCTAGTGGCTGCCCAGTAATAAATACCGATATACCAGGTAGTGGGGTTCCTTGGGTCAGCCGAGATCAAATAGAAGGCCTCACGGTGCCAATCAACAATTCATATGAGTTAGCCAAAGCTGCCAAGCGTATGCTTTCTGACGAAGTACTATATGACAGACTCGTAGAAGGATCTAAAAAAAGATCTGCAGAATTCGATCATATGATCATGGCCAGAAAAAGTATAGGTATGTATGAAGATGTGCTGGCTCATTACTATGGTTGGAATAGGCAAAACAGCATCGAATCTATTCTATGAAGGTACTGCATGTATACTCTGGTAATCTTTTTGGTGGCATTGAAACTCTTCTATTAACCATAGCCAAAAAGCAAAATTTAGTTCCCCAGATGAAACATAGCTTTGCTCTTTGCTTTGAGGGAAGGCTTTCCAATGAGCTCAAGCAATCTAAAGCAGAGGTCATTAACCTAGGTAATGTCAAACTTTCTCATCTCTGGAGCGTTTTAAAAGCCAGAGCCAAACTAAGGCAAATTCTAAAAGAGGGAAATTTTGATATAGTTATTTGTCATGGTTGCTGGCCGCAGGCTATCTTTGGCTCAGTTGCTAAGAATAACAATATTCCTTTGGTCTTCTGGTGCCATGAT
>CAISPN010000090.1 GCA_903887375.1 uncultured cyanobacterium | reverse complement strand
GTCTTAAAGATAAAGGTGAAGACTTACTCGGTTCTGCCGGAAAACTGACAGGAAATCTTGGAGAAAAAGCTGGTGGAGTAGTTGAAGGTCTTAAAGATAAAGGTGAAGACTTACTAGGTTCTGCCGGCAAACTGACAGGAAATCTTGGAGAAAAAGCTGGTGGTTTTCTGGGTGGACTCAAAGATAAAGGTGAAGACTTACTAGGCTCTCTACCGGTGATCTCAAAGAAAATATTGGAGATAAAGCAGGTAACATACTAGGCAATGTCTTTAAAGCTGGTGGCGCTGCTATTGCAGGTGGAGCTGCGGTTGTAGGTGGATTGGGCGCAAATGTAGAAAAATGGGCCAAAGATAAAACTGGTTCTTTGCTTTCACATGATCGTATAGAATTGATACCTCAAGACGGCAATCAAGCCCGGGTCAATTGGCAGATATCTGAGGAAGAAAAAACCGCTCTCAAATCTCATGGCGGAGAAAAACTCATTTTGCGTATATGTCGCACTGAAGGCGATATTGTATGGCAAAGCGAAATCAAAGAAAGTGACCATCATCAAACAGTTTCAGTCCCTGAAACCGGTCTTGATTATTCTGCTGATATCGGTTATTTAACAGCTTCAGGCCAATGGTTATCTTTAGCAAAATCTGCTAAAGTTAATGTTCCCAAGGTCTAAATCTGCATAAAATCTAAAACTAAAAAAGTAGGGTTTTAAAACCCTACTTTTTTATTGTTTTGGTTGATTTTTGATTAACGACTCAAAAAACGACCTGCAAATTTAAGAGCATCTCCCAAATCCACATTTCCGTCATGATTGCTATCAAGAAAAGTTGTCAATATAGGATTACTGCCAACACCTTGACTGGAAGCACCTAAATTTAAAAACTTAAGTAATAATGGAGCCAAGCTACCAACAAGACCTAAAGCGCCAGTAGAGCTCAATCCTAACTTATCTGTCAGTCCTTTCAAGAGCAATTGCTGTGCTGAATCTGGAATTAAAGATTGAAGGGAAGCTCCAGTACTGCTCCCGGTGGCAAATTTACCAATCAATCCAGCAAGATCTACTGCATTGCCGCCCGTTGCTTGTTTTTGTAGACTGGTGCGTAGCTGGTCGCCAACACTAGATACAACTGATTGGGTTGCTGCTGAATTGAGTCCGTGATTGCCAGCAAGTTGCTGAATACCATCGTAAATTCCGCCTAAAGATTCAACACTAGCGACTTTTTTTGGATCGTTAATTGTACTTAGAACGTCAAAAATTAATCCCACCTCTATTAATCTCCTTTTCTGGATGTAATGGTTTAGATTTAAACGATTTAATTTTATAGTAACTCAACTCTCATACTCTTAAATTTTAATCTTTCCAAAAGAATGAACATCCTTCAATCCAAAAAGTCACACAA
This sequence comes from uncultured cyanobacterium, assembly GCA_903887375.1. Lineage (GTDB taxonomy): Bacteria > Cyanobacteriota > Cyanobacteriia > Cyanobacteriales > Microcystaceae > CAISPN01. Next base: position 9,359 of record CAISPN010000090.1, on the reverse strand, counting down.
AACTAGAGATTTAGCTTACAATTAAATTATGACGGAGACTAATGTTTCCGTTCACTCCTCACACCACTTTCCGCCCGCCTAACAATTACGGGCGGTTTCTTTTTTTATAGTCTCAATCTATCAAAGATAAAGAAAAATGAACTTTGTTTAACACTTGAATCAATATCACATTATTATGTTGACAGTGAAGCTTTTTTCGCTGATCATAATAAAACTTGCAAGTTTCATTTATGTGACCTTACAAGTTTAACTCAGTAGATTTACCTAAAAGACTTCCGCTGAGGTCTGCTCTGGAATAATTTGTTCTCAAGGCAAATTACTTCAATCAACAACAAACTTAATTTATTAAATAAAGGATTTTGGTATGTCAGCAGCTCTAGAAGTTACCGATGCTAGTTTTCAAAAAGAGGTTTTAGAAAGCGAGGTCCCGGTCTTGGTGGATTTTTGGGCTCCTTGGTGTGGTCCTTGTCGGATGGTTGCTCCTGTAGTAGATGAAGTGGCTCAGGCATTGACTGGTCAGTTGAAGGTAGTCAAATTGAATACTGATGCTAACCCCAAAATTGCCTCTGATCTTGGTATTCGTAGCATACCCACTTTGATGGTTTTTAAAGATGGACAGAAAGTAAATACAGTTGTAGGTTCTGTGCCCAAAACAACTTTGATGGATGCAATTGAGAAATTTCTTTAAGTTTTTCTTGATTCTACCTAATGTAAGATCAAAAAAAGAATAGAGCACTTTGGATATTGGCCAAAGTGCTTATTTTTTCTCGTGTTTGTGATAAAGAAACTAGTTAATATGCTGAATCAAACCCTTAAGAGGGAATTGTGACGGAGAGAGAGGGATTCGAACCCTCGTTAAGTTGCCCTAAACAGCATTTCCAGTGCTGCGCCTTCAACCGCTCGGCCATCTCTCCATTTACTGTCACAGTCTATCATCATATAATTAATAGGGCTCTTTAGCAAGAAAATTTTTACAATGGTCAAATTTTATCAAGTAAAAATTATTGACAAGCAAAAAGAATATCAATTGAGCTTGCCAGATAATCAGTATATATTAACTAGCGCCGAATGCCTACAGGAAGAGGGAATATTGCCTTTTTCTTGTCGCAATGGAGCCTGTACAGCCTGCGCAGTAAAGGTTATAGAAGGTGAAGTTCACCAGCCAGAAGCTATGGGTCTATCGTTGGAGCTCAGAAAAAAGGGTTACGCGCTATTGTGTGTAAGTTATCCGCGCTCTGATTTAATTGTAGTGACTCAAGAACCAGACGAGGTATATGAACTACAGTTTGGTCGTTATTTTGCCAGAGGAAGAGTGCGCTTTGGATTACCTCTGGATGAGGATTAAAGGTAATGAGTGAATTAGAAAATTTTTTGGATATTGCCACTGAAGCAGCTTTGAGTGCTGGAGAAATTTTGCGCTCTAATTTGGGCAAAATAGAGTCTATCGATGAAAAAGGGCATTTGGGAGATCTTGTTACAGAGATAGATAGAAAATCCGAAAAACAGATCATTAAAATTATCAAACGTCATTTTCCCGAGCATTCTATCTTGGCGGAAGAATCAGGAGAGTTACTCAGCAGTCAAAGTAATTATCTTTGGTCAATTGATCCCCTAGATGGTACAACAAATTATGCTCATGGCTATCCTATGGCCTGCGTTTCAATTGGTCTTTTAATAGAAGGATTGCCCAAAGTAGGAGTTGTCTATAATCCATTTCGCCAAGAGTTATTCAGAGGAGCAACTGGAGTTGGTGCTACTCTCAATCGAGCGCAAATTAAGGTATCCCAAGCCAGCAAACTAAATCAAAGTCTTCTGGTTACAGGCTTTGCCTATGACCGTCGAGAGACATCGGATAACAACTATAGGGAGTTTTGTTATTTAACAGATTTAACTCGTGGGGTCCGTCGTAGCGGTTCGGCGGCTTTGGATCTAGTAGATGTTGCCTGCGGCAGATTAGATGGCTATTGGGAGCGTGGACTTAAATCTTGGGATATAGTGGCTGGAATTGTCATATTGCGTGAAGCTGGTGGAACTGTCACTGCCTATGATCAAAGTCCGCTAATTATAGAATCAGGAAGACTCTTGGCAACCAATGGCTTGATTCATGAGCAGTTAAGCAAATCACTAATAGAGGCTAAAAAGATGGATGTTTTTCGCTAGAATGTTTTAAGTACGGATGTCGGATAATATCCTGAGATCTCAAATTAAAATAGTTGTTGATGTCTTTTACCATCGAGCAAGGATTATTTCAATACAATATTAGGGACCACCATGCAATTCTTGGGGTGCCTTTGGATGCTGATGAACAGGAAATTCGGAAACAGTATCTTAAGATTGCTCGTTACCTTCATCCCGATACCTGCAAATTTGCCACAGATAGAGAAAAAAAATTGGCAAATAAACTTTTTTCTCATCTGGTATCTCCTGCCAATAAACAAATTTCAACTTTGCAATTGCGCATGGAGCATTTATTAATAGTTGCGCAGATTGCCCAAAAAATCACTCAAGAATCAACTATTCCAGCAATTACCAGTGAAAATGCCAAAAAACTGCTCAATACTGATTCTCCTAACCTTCATCTGCAGTATCGCCGCTTGATCAATAAAATCAGTGAAACACAATATGCAAAAGTTGAAGAGGCGATCTCAGATATTGGACTGATCAGTGAAATCAACCTAGTTTATATAATACAAAAACAGCGCCAAGATTTTAACTGGGCCGATAAAAATCTTACAGCTCCAGCTAAATATGGTAACCCTTATATCAAAAGAGCTCAGCAATATATAGAGCAAAATCTGCCAGCCCAGGCAATTACCGAATTAAGGGATGTGCTTGAACACGATCCTTCTAATGCAATTGCTCATGCTCTTATTGGTCTAGCTTATCTTGAACAAAATCAGATCACCATGGCTAAGATACATATCAATAAGTCCTTACAGCTTGGTAGCCATGAAGCGCTTGTTCTAAAGGCCAAAGAAGCTCTAGATAAAATTACTAGAGAAAGTGATAATAGTAAGGAGCAATCTGGCAGAAAAACTAATGATATTTTTAAAAATATCTTTGGTGGAAAAAAGGAATAAACCAAAATGATTCATCAACCTCCATCTGGTGCAAGGGACTTGTTGCCTCTAGAGGTAACGCAAAAAGGCTGGATTAATGATCAGCTGCAGTCCGTCTTTCAAAAATGGGGTTATCAGCGCATAGTTACCTCAACCCTAGAGTGGACAGATACTTTGCTCGCCGGCGGTGCTATTGATCCCAAGACTCTCATTCAATTACAAAGTGGCTTGGAAAATTCTTTGGGATTGCGTCCAGAGTTAACTGCCTCTATTGCAAGAGCGGCAGTGACTCGTATCTCAGGTGATACGGACTATCCGCAGAGACTCTGCTATAGAGCCAATGTATTTCGTTATCCTCCTGCTGGTTATCACGGTAAGCAGATGGAGTTTTTTCAAGCTGGGGTTGAGCTTCTTTTTGTAGGTGGTATTCTTGCTGATACCGAAATTTTGCTTCTAGTTGTAGATTGTTTACAAAGTTTAGGCTTAAAGGATTGGAGTGTTGTTCTAGGGGATGTTAATCTAACTCTTTCTTTGCTAAATATCTTTCCTCCTTCTTTGAGAGGAGAAATCCGAAGTTGTATAGTATCTTTAGATAGGCTCAAGTTGGAAGGACTAGCCTTTGGCTCTGATGAATTGAGACAAATGGCCTTAGAGATATTTGACCTGCGCGGCCAGAGCGATCAAGTCTTAGAAAGGGTGAGCAATTTTCCTCTAGATATGGCAGGAAAAAAAAGTGTTGAACATTTAAAGTTACTTTTGAATAATCATCTTGCCAAAATTTATCCCGCTGGCTTGCCAATTGTGCTGGATTTGAGCCTATTGCAGTCTTTTGACTACTATACGGGAATTGTTTTTCAGATTGTTAAAGCCGGAAATTCAGGGCTACGTCTGCTAGGACAAGGCGGCCGCTATGACCAGTTACTTGAACTTTACCATCCCCAAAAAAAATCCTCTCCTGGAATTGGCTTTTCTCTCAATATTGAGGATCTCTATCATAGCCTTCTAGAAAATGATGGTCTGCCGCAGAGCGCTCCTACCAATGATTGGTTAGTAATTCCCCAAGATTTTGCAGCTGAGCCTGCGGCTTTACTCTACGCCCAGACTTTACGTAGTGGTGATTCTTCGCTCAGAGTCGAGATAGATCTTACCCGCTATGAGCCCGAGCAAATTAGAGAATATGCTTTTGCCAGGGGTATTGCTAATTTAGCTTGGGTCAGCGCAGAAGGACCACCTCTGATTGAGAGAATTTGCTAAGTTTGGCAAGATTCTTATCGTGTTAGAGTGTAATAGTTATTTTATTGGTTCTTTTTTCTTTGATGTCTACAGAAGAGATGAAGTATGGTGAGCGTGAAATTGAACAGGGAAAACTCATTACCTTCCCCAATCCCCGCATAGGCCGGCGCTATACTATTGACATTACTTTGCCAGAATTTACCTGCAAATGTCCTTTTTCGGGTTATCCCGATTTTGCTACTATTTACATTTCCTATATTCCTGATCAATTGGTAGTTGAACTCAAATCTATTAAGCTCTATATCAACTCTTATCGAGAGCGTTATATTTCTCATGAAGAGTCGGCTAATTTAATCCTTGATGATTTTGCCGCAATCTGTGATCCCCTATTTATAAAAGTCAGAGCCGATTATTCACCTCGCGGCAATGTTCATACAGTTGTGGAAGTCACCCAAGAAAAGTGAGACAATTTCATGCCTGCCCAAATTTTAGATGGAAAAACCCTAGCCCAAAAAATTCTATCCGAACTATCTGAGAAAATTGAGCAAACCCGCTTAATAAAAGGAAGACCACCAGGGCTTGCTGTATTAATGGTCGGAGATAATCCAGCTAGCGCTGTCTATGTCCGTAATAAGGAGCGCTCATGTCTTAATGTGGGTATGTCTTCTTATGGTCGGCATTTTCCTCATGATGTTGAACAATCTATTGTTATAGATGAGATAGAAAGATTAAACCAAGATCCCAACTTAGATGGTATTTTGCTCCAGTTACCGGTTCCAGATTATCTCAATGCTACTGAAATACTCTACAAAATAACACCAGAAAAAGACGCAGATGGTCTCCATCCTATCAATTTGGGCAAGTTAGTCAGAGCAGAAGATGGGCTGCGCAGCTGTACTCCTCTTGGTGTTATGAAATTACTAGAAGAGTATAATATTGAGCCCGATGGTAAAAGAGTCGTCATTGTCGGCAGGAGTATCCTAGTTGGAAAACCCCTCTCTTTGATGTTGTTGGAAAAAAATGCTACTGTCACCGTTGCCCATTCTAGAACCTTAAACCTAGCTCAAGTTACCAATGAAGCTGATATTTTAATAGCAGCGGTAGGAAAACCCGGCCTTATTACTTCCTCGATGGTCAAATCGGGCGCAGTAGTTATTGATGTGGGGATCAATCGCCTCTCAGATGGCACTCTAGCCGGAGATGTCGATTTTGCCTCTGTTTCTCAAGTTGCCAGTTACATTACACCAGTTCCTGGGGGAGTTGGACCTTTGACTGTGGCAATGCTTCTAGTTAATACCTTTGCTAGTTATCAAAAATGTCCTTGAGTGATATGATTTTGATCTAGACAATAACCATAATAAGTACAATATTCAAATCATGTCAGAAGCTAAAAATACAACTACTGGAGCTGATGCTATTGATGTAGCAATTGCTCAAGGGATAGACTTTGACGGCTCAGCTATTCCAGAGCCTAAACTGGCGCTCTACAATCGAGTAATGGGCTTAGAATCAGGTAGGCAGCGTAGTGGTGTTAGCAATACCATGCGCTCTAGAATAGTCAGAATTGGTGCTAAACATATTGCCCAAGAAGAGCTCAATAAATCTCTTGTTGAGGCCGGTTTTGCCCCACTTAAGGAAAAAGAAATAGCCTTCTATTACGGTTGAGATTGTCTAATTTAAGCCTAAAGCAAATGCTATGATGAGTCCAAAGAGGTAGATACTGCCTATGATACGATAGCCAGAAGATTTTCTCCTAAGATCATGGACCCCTCATTTAAGCTGACAATTGAGATCATTGTGGCGGTGATAGCTGGCATTACTGCTCAAGTTCTGGCAGAATATCTCAAAATTCCCAGCATTGTCTTTCTTTTGAGCATAGGAATTCTTCTGGGTTCTGATGGGCTTGATCTACTTCATCCTCAACAGCTTGGTATCGGATTAGAGGTTTTAGTTGCCCTATCAGTCGCAGTAATTCTTTTTGATGGTGGACTCAATCTGACTTTCCGAGATCTGGGGTTAGTTTCTGGTAGTCTGCGCAATCTTGTTACTGTTGGAATGCTTGTTACTTTAGTAGGAGGTGGCTTAGCTGCGCATTGGTTAGCAGAATTTCCTTTTCCTCTTGCTTTTCTCTATGCTTCTTTGATAGTGGTAACTGGACCAACTGTCATTAGTCCTCTTCTTAAACAGGTCAAGGTTGAACATTCCGTGGCTACTCTTTTAGAGGGTGAAAGTGTTCTGATTGACCCAGTAGGAGCAATTTTGGCGGTTGTTGTACTTAATGGTATCCTCAACAGTCAAGCTGCCCCTCTTAAAATTATTACTGAATTGCTGTTGCGATTGGGTATTGGCATTGCCGTTGGCGGCTTAGGTGGTTTTTTGCTAGCGATAATTCTGCGAAGAACTCCTTTTCTTTCAGAAGAATTAAAAAATCTTGTAGTTCTAGCTGGGGTTTGGGGACTTTTTGGACTTTCTCAAAGCCTTCAGAGTGAATCTGGTTTGATGGCTGTTGTTTTAGCAGGCATGGTGCTGAGAGACAGCGCTTTACCTCAAGAGCGTTTGTTGATTAGATTTAAGGGACAATTAACTGTTCTGTGCGTTTCTGTTTTATTTATTTTGCTCTCAGCGGATCTTTCTATTGCTAGTGTTTTTGCTTTGGGTTGGGGAAGTCTTTGGACTGTTTTGGTTTTGATGTTTTTGGTGCGCCCTTTAAATATTTTCCTTTGTACTTTACAAAGTGATTTGAACTGGAGGCAAAAATTATTTTTGGCCTGGGTAGCTCCTAGGGGGATAGTTTCTGCTTCGATTGCTTCTCTTTTTGCTATAGTTTTGACCCAAAAGGGACTAAATGGAGGCGATTCTATCAAAGCACTTGTTTTTTTAACAATTTTGATGACCGTTTTTATTCAGGGCCTTTCGGCTAAATGGGTAGCCCAAATCTTACAGATCACCTCTGCCTACTCTACAGGAGCTGTGATCATTGGGTGCAATCCTTTGGCGATAATCATAGGTAGTCTATTTCAGGCTGAGGGCGAAAAAGTAGTCTTAATTGACACTGATCCTCAAGATTGTCATAGAGCTGAGTTACAGGGACTTACAGTAGTCCAAAGCAGCGCTCTAGATCCGGACGTACTAATTTCCGCTGGATTAGATTCTGCTGGTACTTTTGCAGCGCTGACAACTAATGGCCAGGTTAATTTAGTTTTGGCCCAAAAGGCTTTGGAAGAGTTTAAAACTCCCAAGATTTTTTCTATTTTTCCTGTCCAAGAGCTCGGTCAAAATATCAACCATGATTCAAAAATCAATGCAGCCTTTGTCGATCAGGCTTTAATTAAAACTTGGAATCAATATCTCAATAATGGACAGGTAAAGTTGGCAAAAATCAAATTTAAAGAAGATAGTGAACTCTCAGTTCAACAAGTACAACTTAATGATTTGATTCAAGCAGGAGAGTTGCTTCCTTTAATAGTTAGACGAGATAATGGGCTACAGTTAGTTGGAAATGCTGAACAGTGGCATGCAGGTGAAGAGGTAGTTTATTTGCTCTATGATCCTAGGACCAATCTACTAAAGCGTCTTTCAGATGAAAAAAACACTCTTCTGGAGTCCTTGAAAAGCTGGCCAAAAATTGAAGAAATAACTCTGAATTGATCTAAATGCTCAAAGTAATCAAACAACCTATTGATAGAGTAGCTCTGCTGGTAATACTCATACTCAGCTTGGTGATATTAGGATTGGTTTTCGGTAGTAAGTTATATGGCAGTGGTCCTAAAATTAAAGATTTTAGCTGGCAGTCTAAGGAAGTAGGCTCTGAAGATATTGCTTTTATTGTCACCTTTGATCGTCAGATGAAACATGAAAGTGTAACTGAAAATATCAAAATAGCCCCTCCTCTAGCTGGAAAGTTTAGTTGGGCTGGCAGAAGAATGGCCTTTACTTTGGATAATCCTATTCCCTATGGTGAAAACTATAGCTTTACTGTAGAAGGAGCTAGCGATCTTCAAGGTAGGAAGATACAACCCTATCATGCTCTTTTTAAAAGCAGAGATCGCGCCTTTGCCTATATTGGAGTCCAGGGTCAAGAAAGAGGCCGACTAATTCTTTACAATATCACTCAAAAACGCAAGGAGACAATCACTCCAGCTGATTTAGAAGTCGCGCAGTTTAAATTCTATAGTTCAGGAGATAGTATTGCTCTTGAGGCTACCGAAAAAAATAAAGGCATCAGTGATTTGCGTAACCTCAAGCTCTATCGTCTCGATTTAAACCAGGATACTAAGAAAAAACCAACTCTTGAGCTTTTGCTAGATAGCGGGAATTTTCAAAATAATGACTTTGATCTTTCCCAAGATGGAGAGACAATTGTCATTGAAAGGGTTAATCGTAGCAATGCTACCAATTATGGTCTTTGGGTTCTCAAACTGGGAATGCCACCTCAGCCACTTAAAGCTAGTGGTGGTCAATTTTTAATTGCTCCTGATAGCCAAACCTTGGCGATTGCCCAAGGTGAGGGAATTGGGCTATTACCTTTGACTAAAGATGCGAAGCCTTTGGATTTTCTGCCACAATTTGGACAAATTTTGAATTTTGCCCGCGATGGTAGATCGGCAGTTTTTATCAATTTCAATCGCGATAGAAAAGATTTGAGTTATCTCCGCTCACTTTACTATGTCAATAAATCAGGTATTTCCAAAGAGTTACTCAGATTAGCCGGCTCAATTTTAAATTGCCAATTTAATCCACAGGCTACATCTCTTTATTGTCTTTTGACTAAAGAAACCCTGGGTCAAAGAGCCAAAGAGACACCCTACTTTGTCAAAATCGATATAGATAGTGCTAAAACTATTCCCCTGATTACCTTACCTGAGTATCAAGATATTGGTTTATCTCTTTCACCTGATGGCTTAGCTATTCTTTTTGATCAAGTCGTTACTGATGAATCAAATTCTCTCAAAGATACTATGCTTACCAATGCTGGTGAACATATTCAAAGTAGTAGTCTTTGGCTTTTGATTCCTCCACTTGATTTGGCAGGTTCAGCTCAATTACAAGAATTACCAATCAAAGGTT